>JAGLSE010000007.1 GCA_023135905.1 Candidatus Omnitrophota bacterium | reverse complement strand
CAAGATAAGCTTATTTTAAGTGAGGCTGAAAAAGAAAAGATTGAGTTGTCAGATCAAGTTATAGAAAATAGGGTTACTCAGACAATATCTTCTTTTTCTTCAAGAGATGCTTTTGAAAAATCTTTAGTTAATAGAGGTTTAACTGTCAGTCTTTTAAAAGAAAAAATTAAAGAACAATATTTAATGAGAGGTGTTATAGATAAAAAAATTAAATCTCAAGTAAATATCTCTCCTCAAGAGATAAGTAGTCATTATGAGGCAAATCAGGATAAATTTAATTCACCGTTAACATATCTGTTCTATATAGCAAGTTCTAAAGATGAAAGCAATTTAAAGGATATTGGTAATTTTATTGATAAGGAAGGAGTAGTAAAAGCTAATGAGAAATATAAAAGTGTTCTAAAAAGAATAGAATCTAATAAAGATGAATTAAAACAAGATCTTATTGATATATTGGAACAATTGGAAAAGGATAAGTTTGGAATTAAACAAACTCAAGACGCTTTTCTTTTAGTTTATTTGGAAAATAAAATTGCTCCGGCTAAGCTTTCATTGTTAGATGTAAAAGAGGATATTTATAATTATTTGTATGATATTAAGTTTAGAAAATTGTTTTCTGAGTGGAGCAAAGAGCTTGAAAAAAGGGCTGTTATAAAAAAGTTTTATGGAGAATAAAGATATTGTTATCTCTACAGGTGACCCTGCAGGGTGCGGCCCTTTTATAAGTTTGATGGCTGTTGAAAAATATAAAGCTAATGGGTGTAACTTTATAGTAGTCGGAGATACTATCGTCTTAGAACGAATACCTGTTTTTCGGCGACTAAAAAATAAAATAAGAGTTGTAGATGTAAGTACGCCTGGAATAGATAAATTAATATATGGAAAGTCTTCAAAGTTGTCCGGGCAAGCTAGCTTGAATTATTTAAAAAAAAGTTTAGAAATTCTTAGAAATACAAATGCAAGAAGATTGGTAACAGCTCCTTTATCTAAAGAGGCGGTAAAACATGTTTTGCCGGTGTTTAGTGGCCATACAGAATATTTAGCTGAATATTTTAATGTTAATAATGTTGTAATGATGATGTTTTCAAAAGAATTGAAAGTGGTTTTATTAACTCGTCATATCCTTTTAAGAAATCTGATATCTTCATTAGACAAAAAAAATATTTCAGATAACATTTTTCTTATCTATGAATCATTAAAAAAACAGTTTAAAATTAAACAGCCTAAAATTATTGTTGCTTCTGTTAATCCTCATGCTGGAATTGATACTTTTATCGATGAAGAGGAAACTATTTTAATAGCTGCGATAAACAGGTTTAAAAAGAAAATTTATGGCCCTTATCCGGCGGACACTATTTTTATAAAAGAAAACATTAAAAAATATGATTGTATTATATGCCCTTATCATGATCAGGCTATGATTCCATTTAAACTATTTTCGCTTAAATCTGGTGTAAATGTGACATTAGGCCTGCCTATAATAAGGACTTCTCCTGCTCACGGAGTAGCCTATGATGTAATAAAGAAGGGTAATAATCCTTTTTCATCTTCAATGGTTGAGGCAATTAAGTTAGCAACGTATTTGACAGTTTAATATTTTGAACCAGTTTGAAATTTTTAATAAGCAATATTAATTAATGAAACAATACCATTCTTTAGGGCAGGTGTTTTTAGAAGATAAGCGATATATAGATTCTATTTGTAGTTGTCTTGATATTACGAATAAAGCGGTTTTAGAAATTGGACCTGGGGCGGGGGTAATGAGTAGTTTTCTTTCTAAAAATGCTAAAAAACTATATTGTGTAGAATTAGATAAACGTTTTTTTAAACTTTTAAAAGATAAGTTTAAGGGAAATCCAAAAGTTATTATAATTAATTTGGATATTTGTAAATATCGTCTTGATGAAAATAATGAGAATTTAGTAGTTTTTGGTAATGTTCCTTATCAAATAAGTAAAAATATTGTGAATTACCTTGTAAAGTATAGGAATAATATAGATGATGTTTATATTATGTTTCAAAAAGAATTTGTTAATAAGTTAACAGCAGAACATAAAAGTAAAGAATATAATTTTTTGAGTTGTTTTATTCAATATTATGCTGAACTAGAAAAGCTGTTTGATATACCTGCTAAAGCTTTTAGCCCTTTACCTAAGGTAGATTCATCGTTTATAAAGATGAAATTTTATAAAAATAAACTTTATAATGTAGGGAATGAAGAGTTGCTTTTCGATATAATAAAAAAAGCATTTTCTCAGAGAAAGAAGAAACTAATTAATTCTTTGAAAGGGATGTATAATGGGAAATTGTTGGATAAGCTGTTTGAAGATTTAAATATAGATATTTCTGTTAGACCGGTAGATGTATCTTTAGAAAAATATTGTTTTATTTCTAAGTATTTTGAAGAACTTTAATCAATGAGACTTAGATTTTTTGAATAAAAATCTGTAGTCGAATTGATCCTGAGCGAGTAAAGCGAGTCGAAGGATCTTGGGTTTAATTCCCCGCAGTTTACTGCGGAAAAGTTATTTAGGGAAAACCTTCGATATCCCGTAGCTTGCTGCGGGGTAGTTGATTTCTATAAGTAAAGTTGGTTTGTAAAAAATAAATTTTCGCGAATATTTATTTTGTCAAGAAAGGAGTTTTCATGAAACAACGGGAAAGATGGTCTTCAAAGCTCATTTTTATATTTGCCGCGATAGGTTCAGCTGTGGGATTAGGAAATATATGGAGGTTTCCATATTTAGCAGCTAAATATGGAGGAGGAGCTTTTTTAATTCCCTATGTTATTATGCTGTTAGTTTTAGGAGTACCTCTTCTAATAATGGAATTTGCCATTGGACAAAAGATGCAATTAGGAGCAGTAGGGTCATTTAAAAAGATAAAACGTAAATTATCCGGTATAGGATTAGGCGCTGTTTTGTGCGGATTTGTTGTTGTTAGTTACTATACTGTGGTTATGGCTTGGTGTCTAATTTATTTTATTTATTCTTTTACTTTGAAATGGGGAGCTTCTACAAAAGATTTCTTTTTTAATGATGTGCTTCATATAAGTAAAGGTGTCGGTGATATTGGTTTTATTTCTGTCGAAATTATTTTTGCTTTAGTTGTGGTGTGGACATTGATATATTTTTCGGTGTGGAAAGGTGTAAAAAGTGTGGGCAAGGTTGTTATGGTTACTATGCCTTTACCGATTATTTTGCTTATTATTCTTTTTATAAGAGGAATTACTTTGCCGGGAGCTATGGAAGGAATTGTTTTTTATCTTAAACCAAATTTTGCCGCTTTATTGGATATTGAAGTATGGAGCGCAGCAATGTCTCAAATATTTTTTACACTTAGTCTGGCGTTTGGTATTATGATTGCTTACGCTAGTTATCAGCATGAGTCTAGTGATATTGCCAAAACTGCTATAATTACTTCTTTGGTTAATTCAGGTATTTCTATTTTTGCGGGATTTGTGGTATTTTCTACTTTAGGGTATATGGCGTCGACCAGTGGTGTGCCTATTGCTGAATTAGCAAAGGAAAGCGGCCCGAGTCTTGCATTTATTGTATTTCCAAAAGCTCTTTCACTTATTCCTTTCGCGCCTTTTTTTGCTGTAGCTTTTTTTGTGATGCTTATCACTCTTGGGATAGATAGTGCTTTTTCATTGGTTGAAGCCGCATCAACAGTGATTTATGATAAATATCCTCATGTGCGTAAGCAGGATATTTCACTTTATGTATGTGTTTTTGGATTTGCCTGCGGTATTCTTTTTACGACGTTTGCTGGGTTATATTATTTGGATATTACTGATCATTTTATAACAAATTATGGATTAGTTATTGTTGGTTTATTGGAAGTATGGGCTGTGGGGTGGCTTTATGGTGTAGATAAATTGCGCAATTATATTAATCAGGTTTCAGACGTAAAAATTGGCAAATGGTGGAATGTGGCTATTAAATATATAATCCCCGTATGTCTTGTAATTTTATTAATTGGTACTTTTTTAAAGGATATTCGTACACCTTATGAAGGTTATCCTCAATGGGCACTTTTTTGTTTTGGATGGTTAATTCTTGGAGGTGTGCTTTTGATTAGTTATCTTTTTGCTCATTTTTCAAATGAATAACATTAAAAAAATATTTTATAGTATTATCGTTCTTTTAACCACTACTTTTTGTTTATGGGTATATTTTGTTAATCCCAAGATCCAGGCTGTTTGTCAAAAAAAAAGTTATTTTAAGACGCTTGGACAGTTAATTGAAGTTGAAAATAATTTATTTGAAGGAGATTTTTCGTTTTTTGTAAAAGATTTTTCTTACCCTCAATTAGAATTTTCTTTTAAAAGCGAAGAAAAAATTGCCGCGGCTAGTATTATAAAATTTCCTATACTTGCTGTGATGATGCGGGCAATAAAAGAAAATAAATTTTCACTTGATGATGAAATAACTATAAAAAGAAAGGATATTACTGGTGGATCAGGCAGAATAAAGGGCATGAAAGTACCTGTTAAGCTTACTTTAAGAAAAATTTTGGAGTTAATGATAACTCGAAGTGATAATACAGCTACAAATAAAGTTATTGATCTATTAGGTTATGATTATATTAATAATGATTTTACTCAGTTAGGATTAACCGGAACTTTTTTGCGGAGGAAAATGATGGATTTTTCTTTGCGCAGAAAAGGAGTTGAAAATTATACAACTGCCCGTGATATTACAGTATTATTTGAAAAACTTTATTCGAAGAAACTTGTTGATAAGTCATCTTCGGAATTAATGATTTCATTATTAAAAAAGCAAAAAGTAAATAATAGAATTCCTCGTTTTTTACCCGATGGAGTAATAGTTGCTCATAAAACTGGTTTAGAAAGAGGAGTTGTTCATGATGCTGGGATAGTTTTTAATGAAAAAGGTGATTATATTATATGTGTTTTAGTTAATAAGGTTAAGAATTTTAAAAAAGCTAAAAAATTGATTGCTCAACTTTCGTTATTAACCTATAATCTTTATTAAATACAATTGAAATGTGTTTAATATAATTTTAGTTAAGAGTAATCCGAATGGATTGTATTAGTTTAATTATAATAATAAAATGTTTATAATTAGCAATTTTTTATTTACTTTGGCCGGTGTTTTAAGTTTTGTTTTAAAAACTTTTAATTTTATTATTTTTGTAAGAGTTATAATGAGTTGGGTTAGTGCTGACCCTCGGAACAAAATAGTTCAATTTATATTGAACGTAACTGAACCTATTCTCGCTCCTATAAGAAGGGTTCTTCCTGTTTCAGCAATTGATTTATCACCTATGATAGCATTTTTTTTAATTATGTTTTTAAGGGGTTTTGTTGTAAGAATTTTATATGATTTAGCTTTTCATTACAGGTAGCATAATAACATAAAATTAGATAAAAAATAAAAAGATTGCTTTAGTGAGAGTTAGATATATCATAGAAGACAGTTATTAATGTTTATTATTAATTGAAAGAGTATTGTTTGATAATATAGTTTGTTTGTGTGAAAATATTAAGGAGGAAATTTTATGGCAGTTTCTGAATATATTAAGGAAAAAAATTGTATAATGAATTTAGAATCTTCTGATAAGGATGGATCAATTAAGGAGATTGCAAATAAATTATCGGGTCAGGGGAAAATTAAAAACAAAGAGAAATTTATTAAAGATGTTTTAGAAAGAGAGTTTTTAGGGTCTACGGGAATAGGTAATAATGTTGCGATTCCTCATGCGAGAACAGGTGCGGTTAAAGGTGTTGTTATTGGATTTGGAAAGTCTATTGAGGGAATTGAGTTTAAGGCTTTGGACGGGGAAAAAGTTAATTTAATTTTTCTTATGGGGACTGACCCTGCAGAATTAAATCTTTATTTAAGGATTTTAGCTGATCTTTCTAAATTATTAATGAACAATTCGTTTCGTCAGGCTTTGCTTTTAGTAAATACACCTGCTGAAGTAATAGAAACTATAAAGAGGTTTGAGAAAAGATAAAATCTAATATTTGTTAAGATTAAAAAAATAAAAATGGAAGTAAAAGAAGCTGCTAAAAAAGATATTATTAAAGTTAAACGGGCACTTTCGTTACGGAAACTTTTGGATATTTTTAAAGAATTTCATACAACACCTTTGATTCCGGTTGTAGATGATGAAGATGTTCTTGTTGGTTTAGTTTCACCTGAGAATCTTCTTGACTTGTTAAGGCCTCAGCATGCTAAGTTATTTAGAACTATACCTTTTATGGAGATGGATGAGGATGTTTTTGATTTAGATCCTGTTCCATATATGGGAGACCTAATAATTGTAGATGATATTATGGATACTGATTTTGTATCTGTAAAAGAGAATGAGTCTATAGAAGAAGCTTATAAAATTATGAGAATGTATAAAAAAGAAAGGTTACCCGTAGTTAATGAAAATCGTAGAATTGTTGGGATTGTAGGTGTCTTTGATATAATTTGGAGAATGTTTAAGGAAAAACAAATTGTATAAATTAAATTTAATGTCTGATCAATCAATTAAGATTTTAGGGTTAAATAATATAATAAATGATAAACAATCCAGTTCTAAGTTTAGCTATAGTTTTTATTTTGGGTTTTTTTTCAGCACACTTCATTAAAAAAATAAAACTTCCTACAATTACGGCCTATGTTGTCTTAGGTTTAATTATTTCTCCTGATTTTCTAAATATAATTTCGAAAGAGTTCCTTGCTACATCGGAATTTTTTTCCGATATCGTTTTAGGGATGATAGCTTTTAGTTTAGGGGAAGCATTTTCGTTTAAAAGTATAAAAAGAGTAGGTAAAGCTGTTGCCAGTATCTCGCTTAGCGCATCCATATTGCCATGGTTAATAGTTACCGTTGTTGTGTGGTTAGTTTTTCACCAGCCTTTATATATTGCTTTAATTTTAGGAGCAATTGCGGCAGCAACGGATCCTGCTACTACAGTAATAGTAAGTCAGGAATATAAAAGTAAAGGGGAATTTACTGATACCCTTTTAGGTGTTGTGGCTATTGATGATGTGTGGGCATTAATTGTATTTGGATTAAGTTTATCGTTGGCTAAATCATTTGCTAATGGTAACGGAGATTCAATATATATTTGGAAAGACTTATTGAAGGCAGGGGTTGAAATAGGTGGATCATTTGTTTTAGGAATAGGAATAGCCTGGATATTTAATAAATTTGCTTATTTGATTAATTCCAGTAAAGAACGGTTGATTTATATGCTTGGGTTTTTGTCTTTAGTAATAGGTCTTTCAATCATGCTTAATTTTTCGATTCTTTTGTCTTGTATGTTTTTTGGAACAATTTTAGTTAATGGAAATAAATCAAGTTTTGAATTTTTTGATTCATTAAGAGAGGTTGATTCACCTTTATATTTAATATTTTTTGTTTTAGCAGGTGCTAGTTTAAAAATAAGTGTTTTAGGGGGAGCAATTTTTTTAACAGTTGGGTTTATAATATTTAGAATTTTCGGTAAAATAATAGGTGCTTATTTTGGGGCAAAAATAATAGGAGCTTCTTCTTCGATTAAGAAATATATGGGTTGGGCTTTAATTCCTCAAGCTGGGGTAGCTTTAGCATGTGCTTTGATAGCTAAAAATGAAATTGGCGGTGAGATGGGAGATAAGATCCTCACAATAACTATTGCTAGCACGGTATTCTTTGAAATCCTTGGTCCTTGGATTACAAAATTAGCCTTAGTTAAAGCTGGAGATGTAAAATAACTTTATAGAATGTTTTCGGCTAATTTCATTTTATTAATTTTGGTTTAAAGAAAAAATATAATTTTTAGAGATCTCTGATATAAGGGGATAAATATGGATTTTATAATTAAGCTTTTAAACCTATCATTGTATAGTGTTATAGGTTTTTTTGGAATTTTATTTCTCTTTAGTATATTAGTTGGATTGGTTATTGTTCTTTTTTATGTAGTTGTTAATAGATTTGGTTTTAAGAAACAAATAAGTTTAAAAACCATTTTAGGTATTTTCATTTTAACGTATGCGATTATTTGTTCTTCAGTCATTTATTGTTTTAATAAAGATATTGATGCGGTTTCCTTTAGGTATTATGGAAAATATGGGTATGTAAAGAAAAAGAATTTTACTGATAAAATTATCAAACTGAGTGAATCCATCAAGACAAATCCTACGAGTTCTAATAATTATTTTTTTCGAGGGATAACATATGCTAATAATTTTTATTTTAACAAGGCCCTAAAAGACTTAAATAAGGCATTAGAGATTAATCCTAACATGCCTACCGCTATTAATTATATAGGACATATTTATATTATTAAGGGCAAATATGATGAAGCTGAGGAGTACTGTAAAAAAGCTATTAAATTGTCGCCGAATTTCAGTAAACCTTACTTTAATTTGGCTATGATTTATAAATATAAAAAGGATTATGATATGGCCTTGGATAAAGTAAATAAGTCAATAGAATGCGATTCGAGTTTTTATGAAGCGTATAGTCTAAGATCTGAAATTTTTTTAATTAAAGAAAAGTTTCAAAAAGCAATTAATGATTTAGAGAAAGTCATTGAATTAAATCCTCAAAGTAAAAGGTTTACAGAGGGGCGTATAAAAAAGATTTTAAAGAGATCAAATTGAAGAAGTCTTAATTTGTAATAAAGAAAATAGAATATAGTTTAGAGTAATTTTATATAAACCGTAAATCATGAATTTATGTAATTTTGTTTTCGGATTTTGGCGCTGTTGCATAATAGCACCAGTGCTTGATTTCAGCGATTAAAAAATGATTACACCGATGAAAAAGT
>JAGLSE010000069.1 GCA_023135905.1 Candidatus Omnitrophota bacterium | reverse complement strand
ATGAGACTTAGATTTTTCGGAGAAAAATCTGTAATCGAATTAATCCTGAGCGAGTAAAACGAGTCGAAGGATTTCGGGTTTGATTCCCCGCGGTTTACCGCGGAAAAGTTGTTTAGGGGAAATCTTCGATACCCCATAGCTTGTCGCGGGGTAGTTGATTTTGAAAAGAGAGTAAATATTTGAAAACTAACTATTAAGTTGGCGGCGTAGCTCAGGCTGGTAGAGCAAACGGCTCATACCCGTTTTGTCGGTGGTTCAAGTCCACTCGCCGCCACCATATATCTAGTCCGATATACAAGTTCCTCAAGGGTAAAATAAATTCCATACTTAAAGGTAAATAAAATTCCATAGTAAAAAGAAGCGAAAATTAAGAAAAAAATGGTAAAATTCCTTCTATTTTGAATAAATTAAGGAGAAATTAATCATGTTAGGAGTAGCAATGTGTGTTGTGCGGCAATTATAATTGTCGCACAACAGATGTTAATAGAAAATGGAAAATTTGTTTTATTAAGAGAGCTTTTAGAGGTGAAACGATTAAGGAAAAATAAAGATGGTATGGAGGATATTTTAGATTGGAATATTCAGGAACAATTTACAGATATTAAGAATAAAGAAGAGGCAAAAATAAAAAATAGTGGAGAGTGGATATTTCCAAAGTATCAGTATTTATTAGATAGTATCGCTGTTCATGAGTTTCCTTTAGAGTTTGATGTTAAAGCTAGAGTGATAGAAACAGATTTGCTGTTTTTTGTGTACACAGTTAAAAACCAAAAGGGAACCCTTTCTCGTTATTGGTTTCCTCGCTCTCCTGTATATAGTGAATATCATGCCCCAGATTTATTTAAAAGAATAAAGCATGATGAAAAATTTGCCAATGTTATGGCGAAGGATTTATTTAGAATGAATCATGAGGGCTTAATTAAAATATTAGCTAAAGCAAAAGAAGTGATTAAATCTGAATATAAAAGAACTATTTTTCGTCAGATGGGGAAAATATACTAGATGATTTTTGATAGTCCTATAAACAGTTAGCAATGATAAACTTAAAGGAGGTGAAGGCGTAAACGGGAAACATTAGTTAAAAGTTTGAAGAATATGTTGAAAAACGGAGGATAGTTTTTTTTAAGCTTAATATAGAAAATAAATATATTGAAAAACAAAGAATTTATAAGTAGTTGAAGTGTTTATATATATAAGTGTTATAGTATAAATATTTATTAAAAGTGTAAACGCTTACTTGCAAAGTAGAGAATAAAATGTTATATAGTAAATAGATGCTTATGTGTATTGCTGGGAGGTGATGGATGTAAGTTTTTTTATATCTAGAATAGACAATGTTTTTATAAATTAGGAGAATAAAATGAGTCAAAAAAATCAAAAAGAGAATAGAGCGTATCCTCGGCATAAAATATCGTTACCTGTCGAATATAAAACTATGTTACCAAAAAAATATTTTTATACGGTTTCTAAAGATATTAGTTTGAGCGGAATAAATCTTATTGTTGAAGATTCTATTGCAATGAATAGTCAAGTTAAACTGAATGTAAATTTAATTAATAAAATAATACCTTTAGAGGCTAGAGTAATTTGGTGTCATAAACAAAGAGAAGCTCATAGACATTATATTGGTTTAGAATTTTCGGGAGTTAATAGTTCTCTGGATAATGAACTATTAAAATTTATAGAATAAAACTATCTTTTATTCTTAGAAAGTCTTTTATAATTGAGAATTCCCCCTTTCCCTTCAAATCTATACTTGGCTCTGTTGCACAAGGGTATAAACGCCTGATTTTAGTGATAAAAAACGAATGATTTCAATCTGTGTAAGATTTTGTTTTTTATCTCTGGAAAAAAAAATATTTTAAGATACTATAATAGATAACAGATAGAAATATAAGTATCAATTCAAAGAGAGGAGTTGATATTGAATTTGGTCTGTGCCCGTTAAGGTAAAAAGTCGAGGTCATCTTAGAAAAATGCAAAGGTACTATTTTGTACATCGCAGTTTTTACATAACTGTTTGTTTGTTATTCATTGTGTATATAGATTTTTTTTAAATGTATTTTTCGGGTTAAAATAGATAACAATTGTCATAAAGGGATAGAAAATAAGTTTAAATATTTATTAAACAATCAATTTTGGTTTTTGATAGGAAGAATATAATTTAAATAGGATATTTAGTTAAATGAACGAAAGAAGATTATTTGTAAGAATTCCTGCACAGTTGCAAATATTTTACAAAATTATTACTGACAAAAAAGAAAAAGGTTTTATTGTTAAGGATATTACTTCTGGAGGACTACGATTTTATAGTCATAAATTTATTTCAAAAGGTGAAATTATAGAAATAAAAATTCGTATAGGAAAACCTTTCTATTTGTTTAAGGCAATGGTTAAGGTGATTTGGGTTGCAGAAGACCCACAAAATAATAAATATGAGGTTGGAGCTAAATTTGAGAGTATTTCTCAGGATTCATTAGAAAAGCTTACTAGTTATTTAGATTCTATAAATAGGTGAAAATTATACTTTTAGAGAGTTTGGTTTGGGATGTAATAACTAATGGCAGCTCGGAATTAGAGGAGGAATAATGGCTGGGTTTTTAGATAAATTTAGAAAAAGTATAGTTTCTTCTGTATTCAAAGGTGGTATAGGTGAAACAGATATTCAAAATGTTGACGATAAAATTGCTTTAGGTGTTTTGTTATGGATTGTGGCTGAAGCTGATGATAAGTTTCTCCCTGAGGAAGAAGATAAAATAAAGGGAGTTCTTATTGCTAAGGCTAAAGCAACAGAAAAGGATATATCAATTGTTTTGGAATCGGTTAAAAAAGCTGCCCAACAGAGAATAGATTTATATACTTTTACTCATGAAGTAAGTAATAATTTAGCGTATAATAAAAAGATGGATATTTTGGAAGATCTTTTTCGAGTTGCTTGTATTGATAAAGAATTAGATAATAATGAGTTGGAATTGATAAGAAAGATATCAGGATTGTTTAAAATATCGCATAAAGATTTTATTAATACGAAAATCAAGATTAAAAAAGAAGCAGGGTTAGAAACTTTTGGGTTATAGAAAAAGCTTTGGGAATATAAAAGTAAATAGTAAAGTTAATGGTTAAATAATGAAGGGATAAAATCATAAGTTTGCTTTGCTTTGAATTTAGTATTTGTTTTTTGATATATTTAAAGAAGTAATAGTTTTCTTGTGCGCAGGGTGTAGGGATAAACGGTGGATGATTTTTGCAATAAAAGTTACCAAAGAAATGGATTGTCTATTAATCTGTGTAATCAGGGGTAATCTTAAAAAGTTATATCTGAAGATTATCCCAGGAGAGTAGGTATGGATATAGTAATAAAAAAGCCAAATGAAGAAGAATTGAATGAGGTTAAAAATTGGCCTATTTGGGAAAAAGAAGAGAGCAATTTTGATTGGTATTATTCAGACCAAGAAAAATGTTATTTTTTAGAAGGAGAAGTTGAAATTGAAATGCCGGATGCGAGTAAAGTCAAAATTGAAAAAGGCGATATGGTAATTTTTCCTCAAGGTTTAGACTGTAAATGGCATATTTATAAAAAAGTAAAAAAACATTATAAATTCGGCTGATTTAAGCTACAACAGTTTTTTTAGTTTTAGTTTTTTTGATTACTTTTTTTGCTTTAACCGTAAGTTCTTGATAAGAAATATTTTTATTTAAATATTCTTTAATTTTTTCTTTAGCTTTTGCAACTTTTTTTCTATGAATTTGTTTTAATTCTTTTTTTGGTCTACCCATTGAAAATACCTCCTAATAATAATTACTTTTTAATTTAAATTTAAATCCTTTTTACCTATTACAGTAGTATTTATAAAAAACGGATTTTGTCAAGATGTTTTTAGGTGGTTTCATGATTTATTTATAATTAATAATAAATAATTTAATCAATGAGATTTAGAATTTTCGGAGAAAAATCTGTAGTCGAATTGATACTGAGCGAGTAAAACGAGTCGAAGGATATTGGGTTTAATTCCCCGCAGTTTACTGCGAAAAAGTTATTTAGGGGGAACCTTCGATACCCCCCGTAGCTTGCCGAGGGGTAGTTGATTTATATTTTGGGAACATTTTTATTTAAATGACCTAAATGATATTTGGTGTTGTAGAGGAGGGCTTGCCTCCTCTTGATAATGGATAATAAAAATATCATATATTGGCTTACCCTGTCTATCATCAGGCGGGTAAGATCAGTCATTATATTATTTCTTAATTTTTGATGTTGAATATTGTCATTGTTTCGGACAGGGACAAATCCTATCATTACAAAATTATTATATTTATTATATATACTTTTTTTAAAGACGACGTTTATAGGCAATACGCGATACGAATTGAATTTGTTAAATTAGCAGAGTATAATTAAAAATGGATTTTACATTCAACAGTTATGGCCTTATAATAATTTAAATTCTGGTAGTTAATATTATGTGTTTGTTTTGAATATTTTAAACTAAAGTTATGTTTTCAAAAATTTTTACATTGGGCTATTTAGGTTTAGAGGTTTATTCTGTTGACGCGGAAATTGATGTTCATCGCGGATTACCGGCTATATCAATTGTTGGACTTGTTGATGCTTCAGTTAGAGAAAGTCGGGATCGAATTCGTTCGGCAATAAAAAACAGCGGCTTTAAGTTTCCTTCAGAGAGAATAACAGTAAATTTAGCGCCTGCAAATATTAAAAAAGAAGGCACTCATTTTGACCTTCCCATTGCTTTAGGGATTTTGGCTTCTACGTTACAATCTAATATGGAGTATTCAGATTACGCAATCTTAGGTGAGTTATCATTGAAAGGAGATGTAAGAGAGGTTAGGGGGGTTTTCCCTATGGCTTTAAAAGCAAAAAAAGAAAACAAAAAAATGATAGTACCGGCTGCTAATGCCGAAGAGGCAGCTTTGGTTAAAGGATTGGATGTATATCCTGTAAAAAGTTTAACAGAAGCTGTTTCTTTTCTTTCAGGAGGTATTAAAATAGAGTCTTTTAAAGTTGATTGGGATGAGATATTTGGGAATGATCAGGATTATTCTGTTGATTTTGCTGATGTTAAAGGCCAGGTTGTTGCAAAGCGTGCTTTAGAAATTGTTAGTGCTGGAATGCATAATATTTTACTTATCGGCCCTCCGGGGGTAGGTAAGACTATGCTTGCTCGTAGATTGCCTACAATTTTACCGAATATGGAATTTGAAGAAATTTTGGAAATAACCAAAATTTATAGTTTAGCAGGATTGCTTAGTGCGAATAATCCTATTGTAAAACAAAGGACATATAGGTCTCCCCACCATACATCATCAAATATTGCTTTAATTGGCGGCGGAACTAATATAAAACCAGGGGAAGTTACTTTAGCTCATCAAGGAGTGCTTTTTTTAGATGAACTGCCTGAATTTACTAGAGGGTCTTTAGAAGCTTTACGCCAGCCATTGGAAGATGGATTTGTAAATATATCAAGAATTAATCGACAAGCAAGGTTCCCGTCACGGTTTCTTTTTATTGGTGCTATGAACCCTTGCCCTTGTGGATACTTTGGTTCAAAAACTAAAAGCTGTAATTGTAATAGTCTTGGGATTCAGAAATATAGAAATAAAATATCTGGACCGCTTCTTGATAGAATTGATGTTCATATAGAGTTAGCTGATATAGTAACTAAAGATCTTATGAATAATGATTTTTTAGCTGAATCTTCTAAAGATATAAAAAAAAGAGTGGAAAAAGTTAGAATAATTCAAAGGGACAGGTTTAAAAAAGAAAAAATATTTTTTAATGCTCAAATGGGGCAAAAACAAGTACGAAAGTATTGTGTATTAAATGCGGAAGCTAAAGATACTTTAGAAGTAGCTATAAAATATTTTAATTTTAGTGCTCGAGCTTATGATAAAATATTAAAGGTTTCAAGGACTGTAGCGGATTTAGCTGAATCAGAGAATATTAAGACTGAACATTTATCAGAAGCTATTCAGTATAGAGCTTTAGATAAAGTTTTTGTATAAATAATCATAAAATTATTTTTGTTTATTCTTTTATATTACATAGATTTTAGGCAATAAGTTTAAATATATTTTACAATTGAAAAATCTATAAATTGGACAGGAAAATAAAAAGATAACCCTAAAGGTTTTCAAATCTAAAGATAATTTATTTTTTTATATATAAATGCCTGTTATTAAAGGAGTTATTTGAGTTTGATAAATATTTGTTGCTCTAATAGCTTTTTCTTTTTATAATAATAAGCTATGGAAGATTTTTGGATAGGATTATATAGTAATAAATCTTTTTGGGCAGTGGCTCTTAGTGCTTTAATTGCTCAATGTTTAAAGATAATTTCAGGGTATATAAAACATAAAAAATTTAATTTCTACTGGCTTTTGGGTACAGGAGGTATGCCTTCTTCTCATAGTGCGGCAGTAGTTGCTTTACTTGTTTGTATAGGTAGAGAATTTGGAGCAGCTTCATCTATTTTTATTTTAAGTTTATTATTTGCTTTAATTACTATGTTTGATGCTCAAACTTGGCGTAGGTCTATAGGGTTTCAGGCAAAGATTCTTAATAAGATGATGTCGGATTTTCAAGAAGGCAAGAAAATAGAAGATAAAAGACTGAGAGAATTGGTAGGACATACTCCTTTTGAAGTTTTTGTTGGAGGTCTTGTAGGTGTGTTGGTGACATTGATAGTGTACCAGTAATAAAATTATTCATAAATTTAAATAATTAATTTAAAAGGTACTATCGGAAAAAATAAAAGTTTTGAGTTTAATCATAGAAATAATATTTTATTTAAAGGAAAAGGTGTCTTTATGAGAAGGATTGTCATATTAAGTCTAGTTGGAGTGGTATCTTTAGGAATTATATTAGTTGCTATAATACCGGCTAAGAATAAAAATAAAGAAAATATAGGTATAGAAGAGATAAATTATGGTGGGGGTAATGCATTTTTAGAAGAAGCTAAATTAGCTGAAAATAAAGGACAAATGATAGAAGCGAAACAATTATATGAAAAAGCCATGATGAATATTGATGATGTAAGTGAACTGAAAAATGTTCAGAATAAAATAGAGCAGCTTAATTTAGAGACTATTTTTTCTTCTCGCATGGATGATTGTAGCATTAATTATGTGGTTAAACCTAATGATGTTTTGATTAATATATCTAAAAAATTTAAAACAACGGTTAATCTTATAAAGCGTGCAAATAATTTGAATTCAGATATAATAAAACCGGGACAGGGGCTTAAAATTAATAATTGTGAATTTTCTGTAGTTGTTGATAAATCTCAAAATTTGCTTTTTTTAAAAAGAGCGGGAGATGTAATTAAAACTTATATTGTCTCTACAGGTAAAAATAATTGCACACCGATTGGTAATTTTAAGATAATTAATAAATTAGAAAACCCTACTTGGTACAAAACCGGCGAGATAATTGAGCCTAATGATCCGGATAACCTTTTAGGCACAAGATGGATGGGATTTGATTTGGAAAGTTATGGTATACACGGGACTAACAAACCCGAGGAATTAGGTCTGCAAATAACTTTAGGATGTGTTAGGATGCGTAATGGGGATGTTGAAGAAGTGTTTGATATCGTTCCGACGGGCACGGAAGTTTTGATTGTAGATTAAAGAATAAATAAAAATAATAATTGGATTTAAAGTAATAGGAGAAATATATATGCAAGGATGGGAATTTGAACAGCCTATTATAGAGTTAGAGAAGCAAATTGAGGGACTCAAAAAATTTTCACTTAATAAGGAGCTAGATCTTTCCGCGGAGACAAAAAAATTAGAAGAAAAATTATTAGGATTAAAAAAAGATATTTATTCGAAATTAACACCATGGCAAAGAGTACAAATTTCACGGCATTCAAACAGGCCAACTACTCTTGATTATATTAATCTAATAATGGAAGATTTTATTCCTTTGTCTGGAGATAGATTTTATGGTGAGGATAAAGCCATAGTTTGTGGGTTTGCTAAGATTAATAATAAGAAAGTCGCGGTTATAGGTCATCAGAAAGGAAAAGATACTTTAGAAAATATAGAAAGAAGTTTCGGTTGTGCTCATCCTGAAGGGTATCGTAAAGCCATGAGAATAATGAGATTAGCAGCACGGTTTAATCTCCCTATAATTTGCTTTATTGACACTCCGGGAGCTTATCCTGGAATTGGAGCGGAAGAAAGAGGACAGGCACAAGCAATAGCTGAAAATATAAGAGATATGTTTTCCTTAAAAGTTCCTATTTTAGGAGTAGTTATTGGGGAGGGCGGCAGTGGCGGTGCCTTAGGGATAGGAGTGGGTGATAGAATTTTAATTATGGAATATGCTTATTATTCGGTTATTTCTCCGGAAGGATGTGCGGCTATTTTATGGAAAGATGCCTCTAAAAGAGAAGAGGCCTCTAAAGTTTTAAAATTAACAGCGGCTGATCTTTTTAAATTTGGCTTAGTTGAAGAGATAATCCCTGAGACCGAAGGGGGAGCTCATAAAAATCATCAAGAGACAGCTGATAATGTAAAAAAAGCTATAATTAAAAATTTAGAAAAAATCAGCAAGGTAAGCATAGAAGAGATTTTAGAGAAAAGGTATCAAAGATATAGAAAAATAGGTGTTTTTACTAAAACTCCCCTCAAATAAGTAATTTCTCCAAAATAAATTACCAACGGTAATAAAGGATAAAGTAATGAACCTTAACTTTTTTTACATTTCTTATCAGACAAAACTGTTTAAACCTGTTTTGTCTGATGGGGGGGGGTGTAGTATTCAATTGATATGCGCATAAAGAAATGGTATTATTGTTATGGAGGAAATTGGAGGTAATGTTCAAAGAACAATTGAATGCTAATATGAAAAAGTCAGTGACCTTAATTGAAGTATTAATATCCGCGGTATTTTTGACTATTATTTTTACCGGAATCCTGTTTGTTTTTGCTAAATGTATTATTTTAAATGAACATAATCGCAATGTTACTATGGCTACGCTGCATACTCAGTATGTTATGGAGGACATTAAAAACAACAATTTTAGTTTAATTGCGGATAGTATAAATAATGGAGATTGGGATTGGGGTGTAGAAGAGATAGCGGCTGAAGGATTAAGTCCTTTAAATAGTGAGGTAATTGCAGTTAATGTTGATGGTACGGATTTGTTAGATATAGAGATTAATGTTACTTGGAATAATTTGGAAGGAAGAGCTAGTCCAATAAACATAGGATTTCAGACTTTATTAGCGTCACCTTAAGAGGATTTTATTTTATGAGAAGGGTTGTTTTTGAAAAAAATACTTTGAATTTAAAAATGTCAGTCTGTTGTAGAAGAGGTTATACTTTAATTGAAATATTGATAGTTGCTGCGATAGTCGTTATTATGTCAGTAGGAATTATTTCTGTTTTAGATATAGGCAATAAAAGTTGGAATCAGGAAATGGCCTTAGTTGGATTACAGCAGGAGATTCGTTTGGCTATGGAGGGTATGAGCAGAGAAATAAGGCAAGGTCAAAATATAATTATCACTGGTGGAACGATTATTGAGTTTAACATACCGGATATTACTGATAGTATAAAATATTCTTTCATAGGTTCGCAAATTGTAAGGGAGCATCCTTCAAATGTAACTCAAGTTTTATCTAATAATATAAGTTTTTTGAATTTTTCTCGTTTAGATGGTATTATTGAAATTCAATTGCAGGCAAAAAAGAATGTACTAAATCGGGAGTTGATATTTCCTTTAATTGAAGATAAATTTTTAAAATTAAAAGTGAGGTTAAGAAATGAATAAGAAAAGCTCGATACTGGTTGTAGTGATAATTGTTGCGGTTGTTCTTACGATTTTAGGAACAGCTTTACTTCATAAAAGTATAACTGAAAATAACCTTGCTCAGAAATATTTAAATTCAACCAGAGCTTTTTGGCTGGCAGAGGCAGGGATCAATGAAGCCTTATTTGAAATACGGAAGGGTAATAATTCTGGTGGAGTAAATTCTTTTACCGATGGTGATTATGAATTTACCGTAGTTGCGGATGGAAGTAATTGGAAAGTTGCAGCTTATGGATGTTCTCCAAGTATTGATGAAAAAACTTGTGCTCAGTTAGATGATGAAGATAAAAAGGGATGTATACAACATGTCATAGAGGTTTTTATAAGCAAAGAAATCCCTCTTAATTTTTATGATTACCCTATATTTACAGCAGGGGATGTTAATTTTAATGGAAATTCTTTTAGTGTTGTAAATGATGAATTAGGAAAAGCCGTTCTTTATGGGGGTGAAAATGATATTGAACATCCGGACAATATAGAGGGTTCTATAGACCAGGATCCTACAGTTAACCCTATACCCAGATTGGATTTTGAAGATATTTTAGATATGAGTCTGGAACAGAATACGGATACGTATCCTGAGACTGGAAATATATATGATGTGTCTAACGGTGGGAAATTGATTGATCCTATAACCAAGGAAGAAAAGGCTTTGCCTGAAACCTTTTGGTATATTGTTGACGATATAGATGGAGATGGTGAAGTAGATGATGATGAAAATTGGGTACCAAATATTGTTTATATCCAGGGTGATTTAAAAATTAATGGTCAAATTGGGACTATCGGCGGTTTTCTTGTAGTGGCAGGAGATGTTATAACCGATCTTGAGGATGAAGAATTTGAGGATGTCGCTATAGTTGGAGAAGGCGAAGTTATTGGGGTTATCTATACCTTAGGGGAACTCGATATTAATGGCGGAGGAACTAATGGCTTAGAAATTGACGGAGGTGCTTGGGCCGGCGCGGGTGTAACTATAAACGGAAGTGCGGATGTTCTTTATAATAAAGTGTATATGGATGCTATTAAGGGTTTAGAAATAGATTTAGTATATCAAATAGATACCTGGAGAGATGGAAATAATCCGTATCCTTTAACACCGTAATATTTTAAAAAAGACTTCTTTCTTTTAGGTATATGTAATATAGTATAAAAAAGTCACCAAAAAATATTTAATAAATACTTGACGTATTAAAAACAATATGTTAATATCTGAGCTATGTTAGCTGTAGTTGAAATAGGGAAAAAACAATATATAGTTCAGGAAGACGATACCATTAAGGTTCAAAAGCTTAAAGATCAAGAGGGTAAAGTTATTTTTGATAAGGTTCTTGTGTTGTCTAATGATAAAAAAATAGATATAGGTGCCCCTTATTTAGAGAATGTAACCGTTGAGGCCGAGATTGAAGGTGAGTTTAAAGATAAAAAAGTAATTATTTATAAATATAAACGTAGAAAAAAATACCGCAAGAAACAAGGGCATCGCCAAACTTATACAACTCTTAAAATTACACGCATTGCTGCATCATCCTCTCAAAATTCACCCAAGTGATTATTGATATTGTAAAATTATATTTGCAATCTGGTAAAGGTGGAAAAGGTCATTTTTCGATGATTAATCTTTCTGCACTGAAATCAGTTGATTCCGGGGGGAACGGAGGTAAGGGCGGAGATGTAATCCTTAAAATAAGTCCGCATATATATGATTTAAGTAAATTTCGAGGGAATAAGCAAATTATTGCAAAAGATGGTGAAACCGGAGCCAAATTTAATAAACAGGGTAAAGATGCTGAACCTTCAATAGTATTTGTTCCTTTAGGGACAAGAGTTATAGAAAAAGAAAAAATTATTTGTGATTTGACCGAAAAAAATGATGAGTTTTTGATTTGCAAAGGCGGATTCGGCGGAAAAGGTAATTATAGAAGAGGGTATTCTTTATCAGCCGGAGAGGGTGTAGGTAAAGAAGTAACTTTTGATTACCGTATTCCAGCAGATGTGGCATTTTTAGGATTTGCTAATAGCGGTAAAACAAGTTTGTTTAATTCTTTTACTAACAAAACTTATAAAGTTGCTGAATACCCTTTTACTACTAGTTCTTGTATTTGGGCTGATAGTGAGTATGAGTTTAAAATAATTACAGTTTTAGATACTCCTGCCTTTAAAAGAAGAAAAACTTCCGAACAGTTTATTGATAATAAATTTTTAAAACATATTTTTCGTTGTAAAATTATAGTTTTATTGAGTGATGATTGTTCAAATTGTGAACAAGATTTCGAAGACCTTATTAAAGAAATAAAAATTTATGATGAGTCTTTATTAAAAGGAAAAATAATTTTGAAATTATTAACGAAAGTTGATAAAATAGGTGGAAAAATAAACAATAAAGATATTTTAACTATATCAGTTAATGAATCTCAAACTATAGAGGGTCTTCAGAAAAAGTTGTTGGAACTTTTAGAGTTAAATAAAAACGAATAATATAGTTATGGCACGTAATATAAAAAAAGTTGTTGTTAAGATAGGGAGTAGTGTTATTGCTCCAGGAGGGCATTTAGATTCTGCCTTGGTAAGCAAAATTGTAAAGGATATACTTAACGCCGAAAATCAAGGGGTAAAAGTTGTTTTGGTTAGTTCAGGCGCGACAGCATGCGGTTTGACTAAATTGGGATATAAAAGAAGACCTTTGGATATTCATTCATTAATGGCTATTTCTTCGGTAGGCCAAATTTTATTGATGGATGTTTTTAATGCTAAGTTTAAACGATATGATCGTAAATGCGCTCAAATGTTGTTTACTTGGGATGATTTTGAGGATCGTACCCGATTTAAGAATATGTCTAAAATTATAGAAAAATTATTGTCTATGAAAATAATACCTGTTATAAATGCTAATGATGCTATTTCCCATGAAGAGATTAAATTTGGTGATAATGACAGGCTTTCTGCTAGGGTGGCTGATTTAGTTGGAGCAGAACAATTGATAATTCTTTCTGATGTTGCGGGTTTATTAAAAGAAGATAAGGTGGTAGCTGTAGTTGATAAAATAGATTCGGAAATAGAGGCTTTGGTAAAAATAGAAGATAAAACTCATACTAGCGGTGGGATGTACACGAAATTGGAAGCTGCTGAAATGGCAAGTTTTTCCGGAATAATGACCCGGATAGCTTATGGTCGGGAAAAAAATATTATTTGCCGTATTCTAAACGGAGAAGCTTTAGGAACTCTTTTTATGTCTTCTCCAAAGATAGGCAAAGCTCGTAAACGCTGGATTGTTTTTAGTAAAAAAATAAAAGGTACAATTTTTATAGATGATGGAGCAAAGGATGCTTTGATGAATAAAGGTAAAAGCTTGTTGGGTGTAGGTATTACAAAAATTGATGGTGATTTTAAAAAAGATGATGCTGTAAGTGTTGTGGATATGAAAGGCATAATATTGGGATGTGGATTGGTCAATTATAGCTTTAATGAATTAGATTTGAAAAAAAATAGATTAGAAAAAGAAGTGATACATAGAGATAATTTTGTTCAAGCGACAAAAGGGTGTTGTTGGAAAACCAGCAAAAAATAAAAGGACAGATGTATGAGTGTATATGTAAAAAAATTAGTTAAAGAAGCTAGGGAAGCTAGTTATAAAATGGTTAATTTGACTACACCTCAAAAAAATTCGGTTTTATTTAGTATGGCACAAGCTTTACGAATAAATAAAGAGTTTATTATTAATGAAAATAAGAAAGATTTGAAAGCCGCGATTGAGAATAAATTAAAACAGAGTTTTATAGATCGGTTAACTCTTAATGATAAAAGAATTGAAGAAATGAGTGTTTCTTTGGAAGAAGTTGCTAAATTGTCTGATCCGATAGGCAAGGTAATATCTAAAATTGAGCGGCCAAACGGAATAAAAATCGATAAAGTAAGAGTTCCTATAGGTGTTGTTCTTATTGTTTATGAAGCAAGGCCTAATGTAACCAGCGATTGTATCGGTTTATTATTTAAAACTTCTAATGTTGGTATTTTGCGAGGCGGTGGCAGTGCTATTCATTCTAATAAAGCAATTGGGAAAATCCTTCAAGAAGCCTTGATTAAGAAAGGTATGAGTTTTCCGGTATTTTTTGTAGTTGAAAAAACTGATCATGAAACGGTAGACGTACTTTTAAGAGAAGATAAATATATTGATTTGGTTATTCCTCGGGGGGGAGAATCACTTATTCGAAAAGTTGTGGATACTTCAAGTATTCCAGTAATAAAACATTATAAAGGGGTTTGTCATATATTTGTGGATAAAACTGTTAATATGAAGCAATCTTTGAGTATATGTATTAATTCAAAAGCGCAGCGACCGTCGGTTTGTAATGCGGTAGAAACTATATTAGTGCATGAAGGTGTTGCGGAAAATTTTTTACCGCATTTAAAAAAAGAATTTGATTCTTTGGGCATTCAAATCCGCGGAGATAAAAAAACTTATGAAATAATTCAGAATATTAAAAAAGCTCAAGAAAAGGATTGGTCAACAGAATATCTTGACTTAATTGTTTCTATAAAAGTTGTAAAAAATTTAGATGAAGCAATTGAACATATAAATGATTATGGCTCACATCATACGGACACTATTGTTACCAATAATTCTAAACGGGCGGAAAAATTTGTAAAAGAAGTAGATTCTGCTTGCTGTTTTATTAATATTTCTACTCGATTTAGTGATGGACATCAGTTTGGGTTAGGTGCCGAAATAGGTATTTCGACAGACAAACTGCATGCGCGTGGACCAATGGGTTTAGAAGAATTGACTACTTATAAGTATATAGCTCGGGGAGAAGGGCAAATAAGAACCTAATCTAGGCCGAAGAAAAATAGAAAGATGAAAATAGGAATATTAGGAGGCACATTTAATCCACCGCATATAGGACATTTAGTTTTAGCTCAAGAATTTGTTGAAAATTTGGGTTTAGACAAAATTCTTTTTATTCCAACAAACATATCGCCACATAAAGAAATAGAGAG
>JAGLSE010000068.1 GCA_023135905.1 Candidatus Omnitrophota bacterium | reverse complement strand
TGGAAAGATTATGAAGAAATTAAAAAGATAGTTAAGGTGGTTGTCGCTTGCAGAAAAAGTTTTCCTTTAAAAGAAAAGGATGATTTTATTTTGTCTGATGTTACACAGATAGAGATATCTTCTTCTAAAATAAGAAATTTTATTAGGGAAGGTCATGATGTGAAATATTTTGTTAATACTGAAGTTTTAAATTATATAAAAAAACACGAGCTTTATTCAAGAAAGGAGGAAGCATGATTAAGTTTGGTACTGACGGTTGGAGAGCGGTAATCGCGGAAGATTTTACTTTTGAAAATGTGAGAAATCTTTCTCAAGCAATAGCGGATTATCTTAAGGGTAAGGTTAAAAGTAAAAAGAAAATAGTTATAGGATATGATCGTAGGTTTTTATCTAAAGAATTTGCTGAAACTGTAAGTTTGGTGTTAGCGGCAAATAATATAAAAGTTGTTTTATCAAATAGAGATGTTCCTACTCCTACAGTTAGTTATCATTGTGTTCTGGGTAATTATAATTTAGGTATAATGATTACAGCTTCACATAATTCCGCAAAATTTAATGGATTAAAAATTAAAACACCGGAAGGCGGATCGGCAGATAAGGACATAACTGAGGTTGTAGAAGGGTATCTTTACAAAAATAAACCAAAGGTTGTTTCATTAGAAGCGGCCAAAGAAAAAGGGTTGTTGGAAATTAAGGATTTAACGGAAGATTATGTGATGTTTTTTAAAAATTTTGTGGATCTTAAAAAAATAAAAAAACTTAAACTTAAAGTTTTGGTTGAAGATATGTATGGTACGGGAGATGATTTTGTCGAAAGAATATTAGGTGTTAGTAATGTGAAGATAGATTATTTGCATAATGAATTTAACCCATCTTTTGGAGGGATTAATCCTGAACCAATTGAATCTAATTTAAAAGAAATGTTAAAAATAATGAAACAGGGTAAATATGATGTAGGTTTAGTTTTAGATGGTGATGCTGATAGGATAGCCATGGTTGACGGAAAAGGTAATTATATAAATGCCCAAGTAATTTTACCTCTTTTAGCTATTCATATGGTTAAAAATAGGAAAGAGTCCGGAGGTATAGGTAAAACAGTTGTGGGTAGTAATGTAATTGAGGATGTGGCTATTTCTTTAGGAGTGGCTTGTTATGAAACTCCTATTGGTTTTAAATATTTGTCGAATCTTTTTATAGATGATCTTCTTTGTATTGGAGGGGAAGAAGCTGGAGGTATCGGTTTTAAAGGTTATGTGCCGGAAAGAGACGGGTCGGCGGCTTTTTTAATTCTTTTGGAGATGATTGCATATGAAAAGAAAAGTTTTGATACCCTGCTTTCTGAATTTTATAAGCAATATGGTAAATATTATTATGCTCGAACGTCTATTCCCGTTGAAAGGGTTAAGAAAAGTTTAAAAGATATGAAATTGCCTAAGACTCTTTTCGGGAAAAAAGTTGAAAGGGTAAATACGCTTGATGGAATAAAAATAATGTCTAAAGATAGCTGGCTTATGTTTAGAAAATCAGGAACAGAGCCAATAGTAAGAGTTTATTCTGAAAGTAAAAGCAAGAAGGAAGGATCTCAGTTGATAGATTTAGGGAAGAAAATGATTTATGCTTTATAAGATTTCAGCGATAGTATTTTTTATTTTATTTAAAATCTTGTTTAAGTTAGAAATTAAAGGTAGAAAATGTTTACCCAAAGACCAACCTTTTATTCTGGCTGCTAACCATTTGAGTAATTTAGACCCTTTAGTGGTAGGAGTTGCCGCTTATCCGCAGAAGATACATTTTATGGCTAAAGAAGAGCTTTTTAGCAATAAAATTAGTTCGTTTATTTATAGGCAATTAGGAGTTATGCCTTTAAAAAGAAGTTCTACAGATATCAGCGCTTTAAGAATGGCTTTAAAAACTCTTAAAACAGGATCGATAGGGATTTTTCCTCAAGGAACAAGAAGCCTTAATTTTGAAAAAGTAAGTTCTGGGGTAGCTTTTCTTCAGAAAAAGGCGAAAGTACCTATAATTGCCGCAAAAATTTATGGAACAGATAAAGCTCTTCCCAAAGGAGCAAAATTTTTCAAAAAAGAGAAAGTGAAAATAGTTTTTGGCAAAGTTGATAATATAGAGAATAGTAATACTTATGATGAAATTGTTTTAAAAGTTGTAAATAAAATAAAAAATCTTTAATTGTGATGTGGTCCATAAATAATTATTTAGATTAAAATTCAAGTATTTAAAAGGTTTTTGATTGACAAATTTAGTAATTTAAGAGATAATTTTTAGTCTTGAATCAAAATTGATTGAAGAAAATTTTATTGTTTAAGGGTTTTATGTAACTTAGACAAGATATATATATAATATTTTAGTTAATAATTATACGATAATTATCTGCTATTAAATCTTTATGGTGGCAGGATAAAGTTATTACAGGAGGAGTTAAAAAATTATGGAAAGTGTTTCTAGCGAATTGAGTAAAGCTTATTATGATTCTATTAAGGAATTAAATGAGGGGGAGGTCGTAAAAGGTAAGATTGTTAGTGTGACGCCTACAGAAGTTATAGTAGATGTTGGATATAAATCTGAAGGAGTCATTCTTAGCGCGGAGTTTGCCGGCGTTGACCTTACTGATTTAAATGAAATCGATGTTTATGTAGAAAATGTTGAAGATGAAGAAGGTAAAATTATACTTTCTTTTAAAAGGGCAAGAGAAGCAAAAGGCTGGTTAACTTTAGTTAATAGTTATAAGGAAGGAGATTTGGCCGAAGGATTTGTTACTAGAAAGGTGAAAGGTGGATATATAGTGAGTGTTTTTGGTGTAGAAGGGTTTTTACCACAAAGTTTATCTTCTTTTAGAAATATGCCTGATGAAGAGGTTTTTAATAAGGCATTTAATTTCCAAATAGTTAAAATGAATAAAATAAAAGGGAGTTTTATCATTTCCCGAAGAGATGCTTTACGTGCGGAAAAAGAAGTTTTCAGGAAAAAAGTTTGGGAAACTATTGAGCAAGGTCAGATAATGAAAGGAAGAGTAAAAAGTATTACTAATTTCGGCGCGTTTGTTGATTTAGGCGGTGTAGACGGTCTTCTTCATATTGCGGATATGAGTTGGAAAAAGATTACACATCCTTCTGAAATTGTGGCAGTAGGTTCAGAAATCAAAGTTGAAGTATTAGGGTTTGATAAAGAAAAAGGCAGGATATCTCTGGGCTTAAAACAAACTACTCCTGATCCTTGGCAGGAAATAAGTGAAAAATATCCTTTGGATACAGAAGTTAAAGGAAGAATTACTAACATACAAAATTATGGAATATTTGTGGAGTTAGAAAAGGGAATAGAAGGCTTGGTTCATATAAGTGAAGTTTCCTGGACAAAAAGGTTTATTAATTTGCAAGAATCTTTTGCTATGGGTGATGTTATTGAAGCAAGAATTATTAGTATAGATGTTGGAGAAAGAAAGATATCTTTAAGTATTAAACAATTAGAAAAAGACCCTTGGGAAGAAGTAGAAACTTTAGTTGTGATTGATAGTGTGATTAAAGGTAAAGTTACTGGATTTGGAGAAGGGTTTGCATATATTGAATTAGAAAATGGGTTGGAAGGCCTTATTTACAATGATGACCTAAATTGGACAAAAAGAGTAACTAGGGCTCAAGAAATTTTAAAGAGAACTCATACTTATGAATGGAAAGTTTTAGGTATAGATCGCTCAGCCAAGAAAGTTATTTTAGGGTTAAAACAACTGGAGGAAAATCCGTGGCCTTCAATTTTAGAGAAATTTCCTGTAGGTAAGGTTATTGAAGGAGAAGTTGTAAAGAATACTAATTTTGGTGTATTTGTTAAAATTGATGATTCTTTAGAAGGATTAGTTTTTTCTGGAGAAATCGACCCGGAAAAAATGGAAGTGCTTAAACCGGGAGATAAGATAACTACTAAAATAATAAAGATAGAACCGGGTTCAGCTAAAATCGGCCTTTCGGCAAAAATAGATAAAACTATTCAGAATTAATTTTTTTGTAAAAGTTGAATATATTGGCGCGGGTTCATAATATCATCAGCACTTGAAACTGTAAAACAAAAATTAAAGGGAAAACAACGGCGTGAATGATAGGGTTAAGCAACATCTTGAGGTAATAAAAGAAAATGCTGTAGATATAATCTCTGAAGAAGCGATAGTATCCAAATTAGAAAATTCTTTTAAAACTAATCAGCCTTTAAAATTAAAAATAGGATTTGATCCTACTTCCAGAGATATTCATCTGGGGCATACAGTGCTTTTACGGAAACTTCGGAAACTTCAAAACTTGGGACATCAAGTTTATTTTATTATTGGTGATTTTACAGCTAAGATTGGTGATCCTTCAGGTAAAACAGCTCTTCGTCCTGTATTAAACGATGAAGAGATTAAAGATAATGCCTCTACTTATATAGACCAAGCCAGTAAAATTTTAGATAAAAATAAAACAGAGATTATTTATAATAGTATTTGGTATAAGGATATGGTGGCTGCAGATTTCTTGTCGTTACTATCCTCATATACTGTAGCCAGAATATTGGAAAGAGATGATTTTTCTCAGAGGATAAAAGAGAATAAACCATTAACTCTTTTAGAAATTATTTATCCTTTAATTCAAGGATATGACTCGTATAAGTTATCCGCGGATATTGAATTCGGAGGGACAGATCAGAAGTTTAATCTAATAGTAGGCAGACATCTGCAACAAGTTTATGGACAAATTCCTCAAGCAATTATTACTATGCCTATTTTAGTTGGGTTAGACGGTAAAAATAAAATGTCAAAATCATTAAATAACTATATAGGTGTTTTTGAATGTCCAAAAGATATGTTCGGTAAATTAATGAGTATTTCAGACGAAATTATGTGGGAATATTTTAAGTTTTTTAGTGATCAAAATATTGATGAGGCAAAAAATATGCATCCTAAACAAGCTAAAATATCGTTAGCCCAAGAGTTAGTTTCTTTTTTCCATTCACAAGAATTAGCTCAACAGGAGAGAGAAGAGTTTGAACGAGTTTTTTCTAAAGGAAAAATTCCAGAAGAGATTCTTTTATATGAAATAAATGAATCTCCTATTGATTTAATAGATGTTCTTTTTAGTGCTAAAACAGTGTCTTCAAAAAACGAAGCGAGAAGGTTAATTTCTCAAGGTGCGGTGTCATATCCAAATGTAAATAGTTCAATATTTATAGTGGTAAAGGAATCAAAAGTAGAAATACCTGAGCAAGGTGTAGTTTTTAAAATTGGCAAAAAACGTTTTCTTAAAGTTGTATTTAAATAAAAAATTTAAAATTTAATAATAATTTGAAAAAATTTATTATAAAGTTAAATATAATTAATAATAAAACTAGTAGCGTAATAAATACCTTGCTTTTTGTATGACTATTGATATAATAACGGCTCCAGATTAGATATATTCCGCAAGAACTAAGTAAATAGCCTTTTAAAATTAAAGGCCAATAAATTGTTTTTTGATTAAACTTGTATTTAATTAAGCACCCCTTCTAACATTAGGTGATATAAAAATGAAAGATTTTTGTTGTTAGATAAATTGTATTAAGTTGGCAAGGGTATTTTTAATCAATGAGACTTAGATTTTTCGGAGAAAAATCTGTAGGCGAATTGATCCTGAACGAGTAAGACGAGTCGAAGGATTTTGGGTTTAATTCCCCGCAGTTTATTGTGGAAAAGTTATTTAGGGGAAACCTTCGATACCCCCCGTAGCTTGCCGCGGGGTAGTTGCTTTTAAATGGTAGGAAAATCATTGAGTAGGATATTTTAAGTAAAATTAAAAAATTTTGATTAATTTATAATTAATTTAAAACAGGAGGTATTATGTCAGTAAAAGTAGCTATTAATGGGTTTGGAAGAATTGGAAGATTAGTTTTACGGTCAGCATTAGAAAGAGGTGAAACAGATGTGGAATTTGTTGCTGTTAATGATCTTACTGACGCAGCTACTTTAGCTTATCTTCTTAAATACGATTCAAATTTTGGCATACTTGATAAAGAAGTAAAGGCTGAAGGTGATTTTATAGTTATAGACGGTAAAAAAATAAAGGTAGTTTCAGAAAGAGATCCTGGAAATTTGCCTTGGAAAGAATTAGGTGTGGATGTAGTTGTTGAATCTACTGGATTTTTTAGAGATGCTGAATCTGCCGGTAAACATATAAAATCAGGAGCAAAGAAAGTAATTATTTCTGCACCGGCGAAAGGTGATATAGCAACTTTTGTTATAGGCGTTAATGAAGAAAAATATGATGATAAAAAAGATCATATTGTTTCTAATGCTTCTTGTACAACAAATTGTATAGCTCCGGTGGCAAAGGTTCTTCAAGACGCATTTGGTATAAGTAAAGGCCTAATGACAACGATTCATTCATATACCGGTGACCAGCGGTTACTTGATTTTCCGCATTCAGATTTGCGTAGAGCAAGAGCTGCTGCACTTTCTATGATTCCTACTACTACCGGAGCAGCTAAAGCCGTGGGATTAGTTTTGCCGGAGTTAAAAGGTAAACTTGACGGTTTAGCTATTAGAGTTCCTACGCCTACTGTTTCAATTGTAGATGTAGTATTTCAGGTAAATAAGGAAGCAACAAAAGAAGAAATTAATAAGGTATTAACAGAAGCTGCAAACGGTAAGTTGAAAGGAATTCTTGGAGTTAGCAAAGATCCTCTTGTATCTATTGATTTTAAAAAGAATCCTCTTTCTTCTATTGTTGATGCTGATCAGACATATAGTATTGGAGATATGGTTAAAATTCTTTCTTGGTATGATAATGAATGGGGATATTCTTGCAGAGTTATAGATTTGATTAAATATATGACAAAATAAGGATAGGGAATTTAAAAATGAATAAAAAATCTGTTAATGATTTAGATTTAAAAGGTAAACGAGTATTGGTTAGAGTTGATTTTAATGTGCCTTTAAATAAAGAGTTGCAAATTACTGATGACAATAGGATAAAAGCGGCGTTACCTACAATTAAATATATTATTGAAAAAGGCGGAAAGGTCGTTTTAATGAGCCATTTAGGCCGGCCAAAAGGTGAAATAAAACAGGAATTTAGTTTAAAACCTGTTGCTGTTCGGTTAAGCGAATTGTTAGGTCAACCTGTGGATATGCTGGATGATTGTATCGGAGAAAAAGTTAAGGATAAATTAAATAAAATGGGTGAAGGAGAAGTCGTACTTCTTGAAAATTTACGGTTTTATAAAGAAGAGACTGCTAATGATAAAGATTTTGCGAAAAAGATAGCTTCTTTAGGGGATGTCTTTGTGAATGATGCTTTTGGCACTTGCCATAGAGCGCATGCTTCAACTGAAGGGGTTACGCATTATCTGGAATCGGCAGCAGGGTTTCTTGTTCAAAAAGAGATAGAATATTTTCAGAAAATTTTAACTAATCCTCAAAGTCCGTTTATTTTTATTTTAGGCGGAGCTAAAGTGTCGGATAAAATACCGGTTATTAAAAATATGCTGGATAAAGCCGATATAATTCTTATTGGCGGAGCTATGGCTTATACCTTTATGAAGTCTAAAGGAATTAATATTGGTTCTTCTCGGTTAGAAGAAAAAAGTGTTAGTATTGTCGAGGAAATATTTGTTTCTGCTAAAGAAAAAGGAGTTGAGATAGTCCTGCCAATTGATCACGTTATCACTGATAATATTGAGACATCAGTTAATGTTAAATTTACTGAAGGAGAATCTATTGATATTGGATGGATGGGTGTTGATATTGGGCGAAAGACAATAAAATTGTTTTGCGAAAAAATTAAAGAAGCTAAAACTATTGTTTGGAACGGTCCGGCAGGTATTTTTGAAATTGATAAATTTGCTTTAGGTTCAAAAGCATTAGCGTTAGCTATTGCTGATTCAGATGCGATTTCTGTAGTTGGTGGCGGTGATACTGCGGCAGCTGTAGCTAAATTTTTATTATCAGATAAAATGTCGCATATCTCGACAGGTGGAGGGGCTTCCTTAGAATATTTAGAAGGGAAACTTCTTCCGGGGATTGCAGCTTTAACTGATAAAGTTACCAAATAAAAAAGGTTATATATTAATCTGTATAATCAAGTATAATCTTTTAAGAATATACTTGAAGATTATAACAGGAGTTTAAAATGAGAAAATTATTTATTGCCGGAAATTGGAAAATGAATAAGACTATTAGTGAAACTGTAGAATTGGTTAATAGTTTAAAAAGAGAAGTTAGTGATATTGAAGGCGTGGATATCGTGATTTGTCCGGGTTTTACATCACTTTCAGAAGCAGCAGATCTTGTTATAGATTCTAATATCGGTCTTGGGGCTCAAAATGTTTATTGGCAAGAGAAAGGTGCTTTTACTGGTGAAGTTTCTCCTATGATGTTAAAGGATGCCGGTTGTAAATATGTAATAATTGGCCATTCTGAAAGAAGGAAGTATTTTGGTGAAACTAATGATACGGTATTAAAAAAAATAAATGCTGTTCAATCCGTAAGGTTAATTCCTATAGTTTGTGTGGGTGAGACCTTGGAGGAACGAGATAATAAAAAAACAATAGAAGTTATAGAAAAACAGTTGCAAGACGGTTTTAAAGGTATAAATGAGGATAATCTTGAGAAAATAATTATAGCCTATGAACCAGTTTGGGCTATAGGAACAGGTAAAACCGCGACGCCTGAACAAGCTGAAGAAATTCATAAATTTATTCGGGATTGGATTCAAGAAAAGTATTCTTTAGACCTTTCCGAAGAAGTTAGAATTATTTATGGAGGAAGTGTAAAGGCTTCTAATGCTAAAGAGTTAATGAGTCAAAAAAATATTGATGGCGCTTTAGTCGGGGGTGCATCTTTGGAAAGTCAGCTTTTTGTAGAATTAATAAAAAATTCTTTATAATTATTCTTAATTTTGAATGGAATAATTTTTTTATTGAGTGTTTGTATTAGGTGTGGTAATCTAAATCAATAAATTGTTTCAAAGGAGTTATTTAATATGTATAATTTAGTTTTAGTTCTTCATGTAATAGTTTGTATTAGTTTGATAGGAATAATCCTTGTTCAAAGAGGGAGAAGCGGAGGATTGGTTGAAGCTTTAGGCGGGGTAGAATCTATTTTTGGAACTAAGACTAGTGATTTTTTAGTAAAAGTAACAATTGTTTTGTCAATTTGTTTTTTTACTATGGCAATTTCTTTAGCTTATCTTTCTAAGAAAAAAGGGGGATCTTTGTTGGAAAATTACCCAGATTTATCTATAGAGGCAGAGAATATTTCTCAAGAAGAACAGGTTAAAGGCTTTGATGAAGAACCAGTAGTTGCAATAGATCTTAAAGATAATAATGTTGATATAAAAGTGGAAGAAAAACAAATAGAAGTTCTACCAGAAGAGGAATTAATTCCCAAAGATAGTCAGAATTAAATAATTTTATTTTTGTTTTTGGTATTTAATAAGTATCTAAATTTTTTGAAAGGTACAATTAGTTAAGCAAAAGTTTTTTAGTAGTACAAACTAAAATGCTTGACACAAATATTTATTTATGATATCTTTAAAATCGATGAAGTTCCTGCTGATTTTATTCTTAATATTTATTCCTATATTTTATTCTCAAGCCGAAAGTATTTCCGATCAAGAGGCAAGATTATATCGTGAGGAGGGTTTTAAATTGCAGCAGGCTGGTGATTTGGAAGGTGCGGTGGCTTATTATCAGAAAGCGGTACAAATGTCACCTAATTATACTGAAGTTTTAAATGATTTAGGTGTTGTTTACGAAGCTTTAGGTAAAGATTCTGAGGCAATAAAAACTTATAAAAAGATATTACATATTAACGCGAAGTTTTTACCTGCATACAGCAATTTAGCATTTATTTACGAGAGATTGCAGGATAATGAGAATGCCGTTAAGTATTGGCAGAAAAGATACGAGTTGGGTAATAAAGGTGATTATTGGTGGCAAGTATCAAGAGATCATTTAATTGAACTTGGATCATATGCACCATTAAAAGCAGAACTTTTACTGAAAAAAGTAGAATCTTTATCTAATGAACTTGTTAGCCAGAAACAGATAGAAAAAGGTAAGATAAAAGAATCAGTAAGGTTCCATTTTGAATTAGGGAACAAGGCTTTTTTTGAAGGTGATTATATAAAGGCTATAAATGCATTCGCTGTAGTATTATCGTATGATAACATTGATGGAGAAATAAGGACAAAAGCTTTAAGCCTTTATGAAAAGGCGGGAGTATATTATATAAAAAATGAAGCGTTAGTAAATACTACAAATGCTTTAGAATATATTAAGAATAGTGAGTATGCATCTGCAGAAAAAAGACTTCAAAAAGCTATTTCAGCAGTTTCCAAAATAACTAAAAAAAAATAAGGTAATTTTACCAGCCTTTCATTCAAAATGTTCTATCAACTTTATTAACTAAGTATTTATAATTAAAGATAACTTATAGTTTAGTGAGTCCGAGCTGAAATTAATATTAACCCGAAAAATGCATTTGAGAAATTATGTATATAATGAATAGCAAACTACACAGTTATATGAAACTGCGATGTACAAACTAATAACTTCGCATTTTTCTAAGGTAACCTCGACTTTTCCAAATTTTCTCGTGGAAATTTTGGATCGACCCTCCGGGCAAAATAATGCTAACCGCATTATTTTGGGGTAATTCGGCAAAGAGTTATTCAAATCTTTAACGTCAAATTGTAAACTATATAACCAAAATTTTAAATGTCTAAAAGTCCAATATGTCTCATTGATGGCTCGTCTTTGTGTTATAGAGCATTCTTTTCAATAAAACTCTCGACTGCAAAAGGGGTTCCTACTGGTGCGGTTTTTGGTTTTTATAAAACTTTAAAAAAAATAATTTCTAAATATAAACCTTCTTCTATAGGAATTTGTTTTGATATTTCTCGTAAGACATTTAGGCATGAAAAATTTGAAGAATATAAAAGTAATAGAGTTGTTATGCCGGATGATTTGAAATCTCAAATACCTTTAATTAAAAAATTAGTCAAATATTTAGGAATAACAATAATAGAAAAAGAAGGATTCGAGGCCGATGATGTAATAGCCTCACTTTGTAGGAAAGCGATTAAAGAGGATAAGTCGGTTCTTATTGTAAGTCCGGATAAAGATTTTTATCAGCTTATTGGTGATGAAAATGTATCTATTTATAATTGCACTAAAGATAAGGTTTATAATAAAGAAGTATTTACTAAAGAATTTGGATTTGGTCCGGAATTTATGAGAGATTATTTATCTTTAGCCGGAGACAGTGCTGATAATATCCCTGGGGCTCGAGGTATCGGGAAAGTAGGAGCTGCTAATCTTATAAAAGAATTTGGTTCAATTGAGGATATTTTTAATAATTTAGATAAATGTTCAAAGAAAATGAAAATAATCTTAGAACAAAACAAAGAAAATATTTATTTAAGTGAAGAATTAGTGGCATTATTCTCTTGTGAGTTAGAAGAAAGTTTGCAGGATCTGGAGATAAAAGATCCGGATTTAAAAGGGTTACACTATATGTTTAATGAGTTGGAATTTAAAGCTTTACTTAAAGATATACCAGCTCCAACTCTAGATTTGAATATAGAGGTAAAAGAAAAGGTCGATAAAAAATCTTTGCAAAGGTTAATTAAAGAACCGTTGATCCTTTTTGTAGAGGAAGAAAATATTTTTATTTATGATGCAGCAAATCGTATAGTCTATAAAAATAATATCTTAGATTTAAAACAGATATTGGAAGAACCTAATATAAAAAAGATTTCTTATAATTTTAAAGACCAGTTTTCGTGTTTTCAGGATATAGATATAGAAATACAAGGTTTGTTTTTTGATATAAAAATTGCCGCTTACTTATTGGATTCTTCATTATCGGATTACAGTCTTTCGTCTTTAGATTCATATTATTTGGGTGAGATTATTTCAGAAATCCCAGCTAAGTTCAGTCCTTATTTTATATATCAATTATATAAAATATTATCAATCATGATTAAAGAACAAAAATTAGAAGAACTTTTCTATAAAGTTGAAATGCCGCTTATTTCTATACTTGATAAAATGCATATAGCTGGTGTAAAAGTCGATGGAAAAGTATTAAATGAGTTGGTTAAGGCTGTAAATTCTAAATCTCAAAAAGTAAAGAAAAAGATTTTCGATATAGTAGGGAAAGAGTTTAATTTAAATTCACCGAAACAATTGAGTATTATATTGTTTGAAGATTTAGGTATCAAACCGATTAAAAAGACTAAAACAGGTTATTCGACTGGCGAGGAAGTTTTGGAAAAATTATCTTCTGAACATAGTATTGCGAATTATATTTTGGAATATAGAGGGTTAGCCAAATTGGAAACAACATATATTTTGCCTATTATAGAGGAAGTTAAAAAAAATAAAGGATTTTTACATGCTCAATTTAATCAAGCTTCTACTCAAACTGGCAGACTTTCTAGTTCTGCTCCTAATTTACAGAGTATTCCGGTTAAGGGTGAGTTTTCAGCTTGGTTAAGAAAATCTTTTTTGCCATCGTTTGAAAAAGGATACTTTATTGCAGGGGATTATTCACAAATAGAATTAAGAATCCTTGCAGATTTATCCGGTGACCATATATTGTTAGATGCTTTTAGGAAAGATTTAGATATACATAGTTTTACCGCGGCATTACTTTTTGATATAAATGAAGACGAAGTAACCGATGCTCAGAGGGTTATAGCCAAAAGGGTAAATTTTGGAATAATTTATGGGATGAGTTCTTATGGTCTGTCCAAGGAATTAAAAATTAGTCCTTTAGAATGTCAGGATTTTATAAATGATTATTTCAACAGGTATCCCGGAGTGAAGATTTATATGGATAAAATAAAAACTTTGACTGAAAAAGAAGGAGTTGTAAAGACAATATTGGGAAGACCTAGAAAATTTGGAGATATAAATAATTTAAATAGTCATTTAAAAGATTTTGCTTTAAGACAGGCAATCAATGCCCCGATTCAAGGGTCTTGTGCGGATCTTATTAAAATAGCTATGGTTAAAATAAATGAAGAGATTAAAACCAAACAATTAAAGACTAAACTAATAATACAAATCCATGATGAACTTGTTTTTGATGTTCCTGAAGAAGAATTTGATGAAGTAAAAGATATTGTTAAGATTAATATGGAAAATAGTTTAAAATTAAATATCCCCATAAAGGTTAATATTAAGTATGGAAGGAATTGGGGAGAGATGTCTGTTTATGAAGATTCCCAAAAATAAAAATTCAATATTAAAAAGTCAAACGGCTAAACAAAAAATTAAAATAGCTTTTTGTGCTTCTGAAATTTTTCCTTTTGCTAAAACTGGTGGATTAGCTGATGTTGCCGGTGCTTTACCTAAAGCATTAGTTAAAAAAGAATGTGAATTGAAAGTGTTAATGCCGTTTTATAAAAACATAAAACCTCAAAAGATGTGTAATGGTTATGGAACTAGTGAGGTAGGCGGAATAGATTTTATTTTTATTAAAGATGATTACTTTTTTTTTAGAGATAATCTCTATGTAACTAAAGATGGAGATTATTCAGACAATTTAGAGAGGTTTAATTTTTTTAGTAAGCAGGTACTAAATATACTTATGAAAATAAATTTTTCTCCGGATATTATCCATTGTAATGATTGGCAAACCTCGTTAGTTAGTGTTTATCTTAAGACTATTTATAAAGATAGTGATTTTTTTAAAGACACAAAGTCGGTTTTAACTATTCATAATCTAGAGTATCAAGGTATTTTTAATAAAGAAAAATTTTCGGTATTAGGACTTCCTTGGAATTGTTTTGATGTAAATTGTTTAGAATTTTATGGGAAAATTAATGTTTTAAAAGGAGGCATAATCTTTGCTGATATAGTTAATACCGTTAGTCCTACTTACGCGGAAAAAATAACGACACAAAAGTATGGTTGCGGGTTAGATGGGGTTTTACGGAACAAAAAAGATAACCTTATTGGGGTTTTAAATGGTATTGATTATGATGTTTGGAATCCTGAAACCGATGAACATATATATAAAAAATATTCCGTAACAAGCGCTAGTAAAAATAAAGCAATCAATAAAGCAAAACTTCAAGAAGAACTTGGATTTTTAGTTAATAATGAGGTTATGCTAATTGGAATGGTTAGCCGGTTGGTTGAGCAAAAAGGGTTAGCCCTTATTAGCCAAGTTTTAAATGAAGTTTTGGGTAAATACCAGCTTGTTATTTTAGGAGAAGGTGAGGATAGATATAAAGAGTTATTAAAGGAAAAAGAAAAAGAATTTAAAAATAGTTTTACCTTAACTTTAAGAATGGATGAATGTTTTGCCCATCAAATATATGCGGCTGCTGATTTGTTTTTAATGCCTTCAAAGTTTGAGCCGTGCGGGCTTTCTCAAATGATAAGTTATAAATATGGAACTATTCCTTTGGTCCATCATGCCGGAGGACTTTTTGATTCAGTAGAAGATGTTTCTAACTGTGGAGGAGGTATTATATTTAAAAAGTATAATGCTAAGGATTTAATGACTGCTTTAGATAGAGCGAGTAAATTATATGAGAATAAAGATTCTTGGAATGTTGTAGTCAATAGGATAATGAATTATGATTTTTCTTGGGCAAGAGCTTCTGATGAGTATATAAGTAAAGCATATAGAAAATTGGCGAGAGTATTAAGTGAAACTGTTTAAAAATAAAACAGTTTCAGTATTGAATGAACAGGGAATAAAAAAAATTAAAATAATAAAGGATGTAAAATGGCAGTGTACGCGTTAACAGGGGATTTGTCGAGTGGTAAAAGTACTATTTTGACCTTACTAAAAAACAAAGGGGCGATAGTATTTGATATTGATGAAAAAATTCATGAATGCTATAAAGAGAAACAGGGAATAGTTTACAAAAATGTCATTAATTCATTTCCGGAAGTTTTGGCCGATGGTGAAATTAACCGTAAAAAATTAGGGGATGTTGTCTTTAATGATTTGAGTGAACTTAAAGTTTTAGAAGATATTGTTCATCCTTTCGTATTAGAAGAAATGTTCAGATGGATAGAGAGTGTTAAGAGTATAAACAAGGTCTGTGTAGCTGAAGTGCCTCTTCTTTTTGAAAAAGGGTTAATGGGATATTTTGAAGATATAATTTTAGTTACAGTTAAACAGGAGGAACTTATTCAGAGAATAATTAAGAAATATAATTTATCTAAAGAACAAGTGTTAGATCGATTAGCTTTGTATTTACCGGTTGAAGAGAAAAAGGAAAAAACTAGTTTTATAATAGATAATAGTTTTGATTTTGAAATATTAGAAAAGGAGGTAAATCTATTGTGGCAGAAAATAACAATAAATTAGGGAATAAGGAGGTTTTAGTGGATGATACTGTTGATATTGGTACATTAAAAGAAATGAAAATATCCGAATTGAATAAGAAATGTAAAGAACTTAATGTTAATGGCGTTAGCGGAGTGAAGAAGCAAGAACTTATTTTTAAGATTTTGCAGGCTCAAGCTGAAAAAAAAGGATTAATATTTGGTGACGGGGTTTTAGAGGTTATTCCTGAAGGTTTTGGTTTTTTGAGATCAACCAATTATAATTATTTACCTTCTCCGGATGACATTTATGTTTCTCCTTCACAAATCAGGAAGTTTGCTCTAAGAACAGGAGACACTGTAAGTGGACAAATAAGGCCGCCTAAAGATAATGAGAAATATTTTGCTCTTCTTAAGGTTGAAGCTGTTAATTTAGAACATCCTGAACATTCCAGAAGCAGGGTTTTGTTTGATAATTTAACGCCTATTTATCCTAAAGAAAGATTTATTATGGAGGATGAGCCTAAAGAATTTTCAACTAGGATATTGGATCTTCTTTGTCCTATTGGAAAAGGTCAGAGAGGCCTGATTGTAGCTCCTCCTTATAGTGGAAAAACAGTGCTTTTACAGAAAGTTGCCAATGCTATAACGAGAAATTATCCGGATGTGTTTTTGATTGTTTTACTAATTGATGAACGGCCGGAAGAAGTAACAGAAATGAAAAAGACTGTCAACGGAGAAGTAATAAGCTCAACTTTTGATGAACCGTCTCAAAGGCATGTCCAAGTAGCAGAAATGGTTATAGATAAAGCCAAAA
>JAGLSE010000067.1 GCA_023135905.1 Candidatus Omnitrophota bacterium | reverse complement strand
GCAAGAGCTTATAACATTGTTGAACCGCATTCAGGAAGAATTCTTTCCGGGGGCATAGATTCAAATGCTTTACATAAACCAAAAAGATTTTTTGGTGCGGCACGAGCTTTAGAAGAAGGCGGATCTTTAACCATAATGGCAACAGCTTTAGTTGATACAGGGTCAAGGATGGATGATGTAATATTTGAGGAATTTAAAGGTACTGGTAATATGGAAATAACTCTTGATAGAAGTATTTTTCAAAGAAGAGTATATCCGGCCATTGATATAAAACGTTCAAATACCAGACGCGAAGAACTTCTAATTCATCCTGATGAACTTAAAAGGATTTGGTTATTAAGAAAAGGTTTGAATGAATTGAATTCTATTGAGGCCTTAGAGCTACTTATCGATAGATTAGCTAAAACTAAGAATAATGTTGAATTCTTGCTAACTCTTAAAAAATAGTGGTATAATATCTGGGCTGTAAAAGAATCAGACCGGATAAGGAAAATTGTGTTACCTTTTGTTTTATAGGTGGCGTAATAAAATGGGAAAATAAGTTATGAGTAGACAAGTACCCCGTTAAGCTTTAAACTTAGAAAATTTCTAGATAGTTTAGAATTGTTTAATGGGGTCAATATTCCGTATAATACGGATTATTTAGGAGGTTAATATGAAAAAGAAAGGTCATCCAAGTTATGGGGAATCAACAATAATGTGTGCTTGCGGAAATGTGATACATACTCGTTCAACTAAAAAAACAATTAATGTGGAAATTTGTTCTAACTGTCATCCATTTTTTACTGGTAAACAGAAGTTTGTTGATTCTGAAGGCAGGGTAGATAAGTTTATGAAGAAATATGGAAAAAATAATTAATTTTGATATATTTATAATTTGTATCAAATAAATTTGGGTGGTTAATCAGAATTTACGGATAATATTAAAAATTCCTACCTTAAAAATGATTAATTTAGAAAAATTAAAAGAAGAGTACGATACGATATCTAATCAGTTATCTCAAGAGGACATTACTAGAAATAGTGACAAGTATGCTGAGATAACTAAAAGATTTTCGTACCTTGAAAAGCTTATTAACCTTAGTAAAAAAAGGGATAGTTTTTTGAAGGAGAAGAAAAATCTTTCAGCAATATTATCTGATTCGAATGAAGACCAGGAGATGCAGGATTTAGCTCGGGAAGAGTTGTCGATTTTAGATAGTAATATTACAAATATTGATGAAAAAATTGAAGATAAAATTTTTGAAGAAGATGAGTCGGATAGGGATATTATTATTGAAATAAGAGCAGCTGCCGGAGGTGAAGAATCGGCTCTTTTTGCAGCTACTTTATTTAAAATGTATTCTAAATATGGTGAAATCAGAAATTGGAAGATTGAAGTTTTAAGTTCAAATGATACAGAAATTGGAGGGTATAAAGAAATAGTTTTTTCTATGAAAGGTAAGGGCGTGGAAAGTCATCTTAAATTTGAAAGCGGTGTTCACCGTGTGCAGCGGGTTCCGGTTACAGAGTCCGGAGGAAGAGTTCATACATCTACTGTCACAGTTGCAGTGTTGATAGAACCTAAAGAAGTTGAGTTAAAAATTAATCCTGATGATTTAAAAATAGATACTTATCGTTCCTCAGGAGCTGGTGGTCAGCATGTAAATGTTACTGACTCTGCAGTCAGAATGACTCATCTTCCTACGGGAACAGTAGTTTGTTGTCAAGATGAGCGGTCGCAGATTAAGAATCGGGAGAAAGCGTTTCGAGTAATTAAAGCCAGAATAATGGAAAAAATGCAGAGGGAAGAATCTGTTAAACAAATTGATAAGAGACGTGTTCAGGTGGGAACTGGAGACCGCAGTGAGAAGATTAGGACTTATAATTTCCCGGAAAGAAGGGTTACAGACCATAGGATAAATTTAACATTGTATAGGCTTGAAGCAATTTTAGAAGGTGATCTTGATGAAATAGTTAATTCTTTAATTAAGGAAGAGAGAAAAAAGATTTATGAAGCTAAAGGATTGGTTTAAAACTAATAGCACAATTTTTAGTGATACAGATTTAAGGTACCTGCTTAAAAATTTTTTCACTTCAAATTATTTTTTATTATTAGAACAAGAAACTAATATAGATCCTGAAAAATTAATAAGACTAGAAGAGATTAAACAGGCTTATGTTAAAGGTGTTCCTTTGGCTTATATTTTGGGTAAAGAAGAATTTTTAGGTTGGGAATTTAAAGTTAACAATAATGTTTTGATTCCTAGAAAAGAAACAGAATTGATTGCTGAAAAAAGCATTGAAATAATAAAGAATAATTGTTTAAAGACTATTTTGGATTTGTGTTGCGGATCAGGAAACATCGCTATAAGTATTAAAAATACATTAGGGTTAGGCCCTATTATATTTTCTTCAGATTTAAGTATAAAGGCTCTTAATGTGGCTAAGTTAAATAAAGATTTACATAAGTCTGATATTCATTTAATTAATAGTGATTTATTAAAAGGATTTAAATACAAAAGTTTTGATTTGATAGTTTCTAATCCTCCATATGTTGAAACCGGTTTTATTAACGAGTCTTTAAAGCATGAACCGGATACAGCTCTTTATGCCGGAAAAGAAGGGTTATTTTTTATAAATAGGATTTTAAATCAAGCTTATTTATATTTAAAAGATAAGAGTTTTCTAATTTTAGAATTTGGATATAAACATAAAGGTTGGGTAGAAGAGTTTATAAATAAAACAAAAGTTTATAAGATTGTTGAGTGGATAAAAGATTATTCCGGTCATTTTAGAGGAGTTATCCTCAGGCTAGAGCCGGAATAAACATATTGTTATGCATAAAGGAATATTATTTAGATATAAATTTAAGAGTAAGGATATAAATGGATAAATTCATAGTACATAAATCAGAGTTATCGGGAGCAGTGATCATTAGCGGAGCAAAGAATGCTGCTTTACCAGTAATGGCGGCAACTATACTTACAGATGAAAAGTGTATTATTCGTAACGTTCCTGATCTTATGGATATCCGGACGATGATAAAAATCTTGGAATGTTTAGGGAAAGAAATAAATTTTGAAAATAATATTTTAACTATAACAACTATTAGTAATAAAAGTTTTGTTGCTCCTTATAAATTAGTTCGGACTATGAGAGCATCATTTTGTTGTTTAGGGCCGCTTTTAGCAAAACGCAAAAAAGCTAAAGTAGCTCTTCCTGGAGGATGTGTTATTGGAGCCAGACCAGTAGATTTACATATAAAAGGATTAAAAGCTTTGGGTGCGGAAATCAACATAGATAAGGGGTATTGCCAAGCAAAAACAAATGGGTTGGAAGGAGCGCATATATATTTGGGGGGCTCCTTTGGTTCTTCTGTGCTTGCTACGGCTAATGTAATGATGGCTGCGGTATTATCTAAAGATGAAACTGTTATTGAGCATGCGGCTTGTGAACCGGAAATTAAATGTTTAGGTTTATTTTTAAAAAAGATGGGAGCAGATATTATAGGTGAAGGAACAAGTTTGCTTAAAATAAAAGGAGTGAAAAAACTTAAAGGATGTGAATTTGAAGTCATACCCGATAGAATTGAAACTGGAACTTTTATGGCAGCTAGTATAGCTACAAGGTCTCCGCTTAAAATTGTAGGAGCAAATCCTATGGATTTAATTTCTGTGATTGAAGTGGTTCGAAATATGGGGGTGTCTGTTGATATTGATAAGGATCAGTCAATTTTTATAAATCCTAAAGGAAAACTTAAACCGGCAAATATAACTACTTTGGCTTATCCAGGGTTTCCAACAGATCTTCAGGCTCAGTTTATGGCTTGTCTTTCTTTGGTAGAGGGGGTTTCTTTGATAGCTGAAAAGGTATATCCTGATAGGTTTATGCATGTAGCCGAACTTAATAGAATGGGAGCTTCTATCCAAAAAAGTGGTTCTTATGCTATAATTGAAGGTAAAAATATGATTTATGGTGCTGAAATAATGGCATCAGATTTGAGAGCATCGGCTGCTTTGGTAATAGCCGGTTTAGCTGCCGAAGGTAAAACTGAGATTTTAAGAGTTTATCATATTGATAGAGGTTATGAAAAAATAGAAAATAAACTTAAAAAATTAGGGGCAAAAATTAAAAGACAAAAATAATAAATAAGTAACAATAATCGTTAGGCCAGACTTTATTTATCGCCTCAACCGGTAGGCAAGACGTCATGAAATATTAATTAATATGAATGTTCTAGTAATAGATAATTACGATTCTTTTACCTATAATTTGGTACAATATTTGCAAGAGTTAGGCGCAAAAACTGTGGTCTATAGAAATGATAAGATCAGTTTAGATGAAATAAAAAAAATAAAATTTAATAGAATAGTTGTTTCTCCCGGACCGGGAAGGCCAAAAGATGCTGGTATTAGTTCTAAAGTTATAAAAGAGTTTTATAGGGAAATACCGATTTTAGGAGTTTGTTTAGGGCATCAATGTATTGGGGCGGTTTTTAAAAGTTTTATTATAAAAGCTCCGGATATTATGCATGGTAAAACTTCACTTATTTATCATAACAATAAAGATATATTTAAAGGGGTTAAAAATCCCTTTGTAGCAACGAGGTATCATTCGTTGATTATAGATAAAGAAAGGTTAACAAAGGATTTGGTTATTACTGCTTGGACTAAAGATGATATAATAATGGGTGTTAAATTGAAGGGTTTTCCTTTATATGGAGTTCAATTTCATCCTGAATCTATTTTAACGCTAGAAGGGAAAAAATTTTTAAATAATTTTTTAAGATTGTGAGGAAAAATTTTATTTAATTTGAAATATAGATAATTAAGTTACTAATGAAACTGGAAGAATAGAGATGATAAAAGAAGCGATAAACAAATTAACTAACAGAAAAAATCTTAATTTTGAAGAATCTAAACGAGTATTTGAAGAAATATTTGATCATCAATCGACTTTTTCACAAATTGCGGCATTTTTGACATCATTAAAAATGAAGGGAGAAGTGGAAGATGAGATTTTTGCTGCTGCCATAGTTATAAGAGAAAGAGCTAATAAACTAAATGTTTTAGGTGATGCATTTTTAGATTTGAAAGATAAAACCCAACAGATTATGGATACTTGTGGTACCGGCGGTTCAGGTTTGAACAAATTTAATATATCTACAGCCGTGGGATTTGTAGTGAGTTCGTTAGGTATCAAGGTTGCCAAACATGGGAACAGGGCAATGTCTTCAAGCTGTGGGAGTGCTGATGTTTTGGAAGCTATGGGCATAAATATTTCTGTTCCCACTTCCGTAATGGAAGAAGCAATTAAAAAAATAGGTATAGGATTTTTATATGCTCCTTTGTACCACCCGGCTTTAAAAGAAGTGGGACAGATAAGAAGGGAAATCGGGGTAAGGACAATATTTAATATTTTAGGCCCGCTTTGTAATCCGGCTTTTGCTAATTATCAGCTTTTAGGTGTTTATAATAAAGATTTGGCCCCAATTATAGCAAGGGTTTTAAAAAAATTGGGAGTAAAAAGAGCGTTTGTTGTTTGCGGTAAAGATTTAAAAGATGAAATAAGTTTAACCGGACAGACAGAAGTGTCTTTTGTAAATAATAAAAAAATAACTAATTTTTTATTGAGTCCTTCAAGTTTTGGGTTAAAAAAGATTAAAGTAGAAGATTTAATTGTTAAAAATAAAAATGAATCAGCTAGAGTTATAAAAAATATTTTAAAAGGTATGACTGGTCCTACAAGAGATGTTGTTTTGGCTAATGCGGCAGCTTGTTTTTATATTTTAGGGAAAGTAGAAGATTTTAAAAAAGGTGTTAAACTGGCAGCTCAATTAATTGATGAGGGTAAATCTCAGAATAAATTTATGGAATTTAAAAAATTTTTAGATAAAAATGCATAAAATACTTTCACTAATTATAGAAACAAAAAAGAAAAGAATTGAAGTTTTAAAGAAAAACCGAGAAGGATTTTTATCTTTAATCAAAAAAGCTCCTGCGCCTATATCATTTAAAAAGGCTATAAAGAGAGAAGGTAAAATATCTTTGATAGCAGAAATAAAACAAGCTTCTCCTTCTGCCGGAATATTGTGCAAAGATTTTAATTATATAGAATTGGCCAAAAAAATTGAAAAAATGAAAGCTAGCGCGATATCTGTAATTACGGAAGAAGATTTCTTTTTAGGCAAGATAAATTATATTGAAGAAATTAAAAAGATAAGTAATTTACCTATTATTCGTAAAGATTTTATTCTTGATGAAGTGCAAGTTTTAGAGTCAAGAGCTGTTGGAGCGGATGCAATTCTTCTTATTATGGGTATTTTAGATGAAAAAAAATTAGAATATCTATACAATTTAAGTAAAAAATTAGGTATGGATGTGTTAGTTGAAGTTCGTACTGAGAAAGAATTAAAAAAAGTGCTTAAATTTGGAGCAGATATTATAGGAATTAATAATCGCAACCTGCATACTTTTCAAGTAAATTTAGAGCGTTCTAAAAATTTAGTGCCTTTTATTCCTGAGGGAGTTGTCAGAGTTAGTGAAAGCGGGATTAGTTCGCTTAAGGAAGTATTGCTTTTAAAGGGTCTGGGTATTGATGCTGTTCTTGTAGGCAGTTCTTTTATGACCTCGGAAGATATTGAAGGAAAATTGAAAGAATTAAATATAGATGGTTAGTATCTATGGATTCGCAACTCCGAAGACAAAATAATTAGTATTTATAAATATATAAATTAATTAAACCATGATAAAATTAAAAATTTGCGGAATAACCAATTTAGAAGATGCTTTTTTGTGTTCGAAAAAAGGTGCTGACGCACTAGGATTTATATTTTCTAAAAAAAGTCCGCGTTATATTAATAAACAAGAAGCTGGTAAAATAATTGCGAAGTTAGATCCTTTTGTGGTTAAAGTTGGAGTTTTTTTAGATCAAGAAAAAGATAAAGTATTAGATATCGCTTTGAGATTGAAACTTGATGTTTTACAATTTCATGGTAAAGAGTCTCCGGCATATTGTAATTTTTTCAAAAAAAATTTTAAGATTATAAAAGTGTTTTTTCCTGAAGACAATCCTATTGAAAAGAAAATTTCTTTATACAATATAGACGCTTATATGTTTGATATAAAGTATGAGCAAAAAATTAAAGGGATTACAGAATTATCCGATGCGTTTTTAAAGAATATTTCCGAAATTATTAGATCCGGGAAACGAGTTATTATTTCCGGCGGCCTTAATGTAAATAATATAGGGAAAGTAAAAAAAATAAAACCTTATGCTTTTGATATAGCCAGTGGAGTGGAGCAGCTGGTAGGTAAAAAAGATGCGAATTTAGTAGATTTATTTATAAAAAAAGTAAAAGAGTAAATAGAAATAAAAGTGATTATGAAAATACCGAATGATAAAGGATATTACGGGGAATTTGGCGGAAAGTTTATTCCGGAAACTCTTTCCGCGTGTTTAGAAGAGTTAGAAATTGCTTATGCTAAAGCAAAGAAAAATAAAAATTTTGTAAATGATGTAAATTTTTATCTTAAAGAATATGCCGGACGACCCACTTTACTTTATTCGGCTAAGAATTTAAGCAAAGTTTTAGGGCTTAATATTTATTTAAAAAGAGAAGACCTTCTTCATACCGGAGCCCATAAAATTAATAATGCTTTAGGGCAAGTTTTTTTAGCGAAGTTTATGGGAAAGAAAAGAATAATAGCGGAAACCGGCGCCGGGCAGCATGGTGTCGCGGTTGCTACTGTTTCAAGCCTTCTGGGTTTTAAATGTGACATTTATATGGGGGCGGAAGATGTAAAAAGACAAAGCATGAATGTTTTTAGAATGAAAATTTTAGGTGCAAATGTGATACCGGTTGTAACCGGAGCAAAGACATTAAAAGATGCTTGTAACGAAGCTTTTAGAGATTGGGTAACTAATGTTCGAGATAGTTATTATCTTCTTGGTTCCGTGGTTGGCCCGCATCCTTATCCTATGATGGTTAGAGATTTTCAAGCTGTTATAGGAAAAGAATCCAGAACTCAAATTTTAAAAAAAGAAAAAAAACTTCCTGATTATTTGGTTGCTTGTGTTGGCGGCGGCAGTAATGCTATGGGATTATTTCATTTTTTCTTTAATGATACGAGAGTTAAATTTATTGGGGTCGAAGCTGCCGGGTTTGGGTTAAACAGTTTAAATTCAGCTTCACTTTCTATTGGTAAACCGGGAGTGTTTCAAGGAGCAAATTCCTATATTTTGCAGGATAAATACGGACAGATAAAAAATGCTCATTCAATTGCACCTGGCCTTGATTATCCAGGAGTTGGCCCGGAACATTCTTTTTACAAAAAAATTAAACGAGCCCAATACGTTTCCGTTAATGATAAACAGGCCGTTGCCGGGTTTAATTTGCTTTCTAAGACAGAAGGAATAATTCCGGCTTTAGAATCTGCTCACGCTATAGGATATTTAAAAGAGTTAGCAAAGAAACAAAAGAATAGTTTAGTTGTAGTTTGTCTTTCCGGCAGGGGAGATAAAGATTTAGATATAGTACGTAATTATAACGGCATTAAACTATGAGATTAGAAGAAAAATTTAAAAAATTAAAACAAGAAAAGAAAAAAGCATTTATTTCATATGTTCCATTTGGTTTTCCGGAAATTAATATGACAGGGGATATTTGTTTAACACTTCAAGAGGCTGGGGTGGATGCTATTGAATTAGGTATACCTTTTTCAGATCCTTTAGCTGATGGACCTATAATTCAAAAGGCGACTAACTGGGCTTTAGATAAAGGAGCTAATGTAGATCTTTTTTTTGAAGAATTTAGCAAATTTAACAAAAAGTTAAAGATACCCATAGTAATTATGTCCTATTACAACCCTATTTTGCAGTTTGGGTTAAAAAATTTTTTCAAACAAATGAAAAGCCTTGATATTAGCGCAATTATTATTGTGGATTTGCCGTTGGAAGAAAGTCAACCATATATCAAAGAAGCTAGAAAATGGAATATTGATAATATTTCTTTTATTACACCTACAACCTCAAGATTAAGGGTTAAAAAAATTATAAAATACGCTAGGGGATTTATTTATTATGTTTCTGTTACCGGTATAACCGGGCCTAGGGATTTAAGTTATAGTCAATTATCTAAACACATTAAGAATATAAAACAAAATACAGAAGTTCCTATTTGTGTTGGGTTTGGTATACATAATAGTAACCAAGTCTATAGGATAAATAAATTTAGTGATGGAGTTATAGTCGGTAGTGAAATTGTAAGATTTATTGAAAATAATTATTGTGAAAAGAATTTTTTAAATAAATTAAAAACGCACACAAAAAATATTATAAGTCGATAAATTATTAAATACTCATAATACTTATGTATAAAATTGATAGTATCAATAAAAGCAAGTTAATATCATCTCACTTTCCAAATATGGAGACCGCCTCGGTGGGAGTATTTTTAAATATCGGTTCACGTTACGAAAAGAAGGATGTGAAAGGTATAGCTCATTTCTTGGAACATATGCTTTTTAAAGGGAGCAAAAAATATTCTTACCGTCAGGTTAAAAGAGAAATAGAAGGTAGAGGCGGGGTTTTGAATGGGTTTACTTCTCAAGAGATCACAGGATATTATGCGAATTTTTTAAATAAAAATCTTGCTAATGTTTTGGATATTCTTGTGGATATAGTTTTAAACCCTTTGTTAAAGGTAGAAGATATTGATAAAGAAAGAGAAGTTATCTTGCAAGAGGTTAAAATGTATAATGACTTACCTTCATCAAGAGTTGTAATGCTACTTGATGAACTTCTTTGGGAAGGTCATCCTTTAGGAGAAGATATCCTTGGTTATGATTTTACTATAAATAAAATGAATAGAACAGATTTGATAAATTTTAGGGATAAACACTATACCCCTTCAAATATGTTGATATCTTTTAGCGGAGCTTACTCTCGAGAAAAAATAATTGATTTATTAGATAAAAAAATAATGAAAACTGGCTCACATGTTAAACTTGATTTTGTTAAGCCTGATAATTGTCGGGGTATAAAGATTAAGGTTGAGAAGAAACCTCTTGAACAAACTCATCTTTGTATCGGTTTTAGGAGTATTTCATCTTTGAGTAAAGATAGATTAACCGGACAACTAATAAATATTGTTTTAGGCGCGAATATGAGCAGCCGATTATTTGAAGAGTTAAGAGAGAAAAAATCTTTATGTTATGATATAGGTACAGAGTTAAGGAAATATAAAGATAGTGGAGCTTTTATTATTCATACAGGATTAGATAAAAACAAAATATATATTGCGATAACGACGATACTTAAAGAATTAAATAAATTAAAAGAAAAAGAAATTTCATTAAGAGAATTATCAAGAGCTAAGGATTATTTGTTAGGACAAGTTGCTATGGGTTTGGAACGTCCGCAAGGTATGATGTTTTATTTGGCAGAAAATTATTTAACTTTAGGCAAAATTGAAGAATTTAAGGATATAAAAAATCAAGTAGCATCTATTACACCTGAAAAAATAAAAAAGTTAGCGAATGAAATATTCAATTTTAAAAATATTTGTATATCTTGTATTGGGGATATCGAGAATGGAATTGAAGATAAAATAAAAAAAATATTAGGCAATATATAATTTAACCCAAAAAATGCATTTGAAAAAAACCTATATACACAATGAATAGCAAACGAAACAGTTATGTAAAAACTGTGAGGTACAAAATAGTACCTTTGCATTTTCCTAAGGTAACCTCGATTTTTTACCCTAACGGGCACAGGTCAAATTTTACCGTGGAAATTTTGGAGTCGACCCTTAGGGCAAATAATGCTACCTGCATTATTTGGGTTTAAGATTAAGGTTAATAGATATAAAAAGGAGGCAATTATTCCAAAGAAAATAGAGGAAAGCAAAACAAATGCTTTGAAAATAGTAGAATTCGTGTTGGAAAAACAAGGAGAAGATGTAGTAGTTTTAGATGTCAGCAAGATATCTGGAATCTGCGATTGTTTTGTTATATGTACCGGCACTTCAGAAAGACATGTTAAAGCTTTAAGTATAGATGTTTTACGTCAAAGTAAAAAGAATAAAATAAGAGTTAGGCATTGGGAAGATGATAAGGAGGGGAGATGGATACTTGTTGACTTTTTTGATGTAATACTTCATATATTCCTCGATGAAGCTAGAGAATTATATGACTTAGAATCTTTATGGAGCTCTGCAGAAAAGATTTATCCTCTGAAATGAGAAATATCTATTTGATAATAATAAAATATAGTAATTGGTTAATTGTTAATCGTTGATTGGGTGAATAGTTAATTAATGATTGAATATCCCTATACCGTCATCCTGGCGGCTACCAGGATCTCCATTAGAAAAAAGGTTAAGAAATATTTTGAGATTCCTACATGCCAGGCTGGGTCACATGCCCCTTGT
>JAGLSE010000066.1 GCA_023135905.1 Candidatus Omnitrophota bacterium | reverse complement strand
TTTTTTATCATTACTATTATCAAATATTATATGACATATCCTATAGTTTTCAAACTGTTTTTTGTGTTCATCATCTGAATTTTCATTTATTATGCAAGTAAAAAGTAGTTTAATATTTTTTACTCGAGGATATTTCCAGAAAAAATAATAACTTTTAAATAATTAGTTGTGATAATGTCCAAAAAGTGAGCTATTTTTATGCATACTCTTTTTTTTATTTTGTATATGTAATAGCCCAGGATTTGACTTTATAAGTCTTAGTGATAAAATATATGACGTAAATTTTGTATGAATAAATTAATAAATCAAAATCAAATTTTATTTAAAGGAAGGAGTGTGTATGTCTAAAGAGCTTATTGAAAAAGCAAAAGAAAAATTTGGAATTATAATGGATGAACAGCTTAAACGTGTTGAGGTCATGAAGATGAACATAGATGCTGTAGATTATTCTTCTTTAAACCCGATTATTATTGGTATTTGTTGGGGAGACGGGATTGGGGAAGTAATATCTAAACATGCTGAGAAAGTTATATCTTATATGTTAAAAAAGGATGTGGAAAAAGGGAAAATAAAGTTTAAAAATATTGAGGGCTTAACTATTGAGAATAGAGTAAAACATATGAAAGCTATTCCTGATGATGTGTTAGAAGAGATAAAATCTTGTCATGTTATATTAAAAGGGCCGACTACTACTCCTCAAGCTGGTGGTATTTGGCCGAATATTGAAAGTGCAAATGTTGCTATGAGAAAGTATTTAGACCTTTTTGCGAATGTCAGGCCGGTGAGGATAGCCAGTGAAGGCGTTGATTGGTGTTTTTTTAGAGAGAATACCGAAGGCGCTTATGTTTTAGGGTCTAAAGGGTTTGATGTTTCCCCAGATTTAAGTGTGGATTTTAAAGTTACAACCGAACAGGGTAGTGAACGTATTATACGCATGGCTTTTGAATATGCTAAAAAGAATAATATTGGCAGGGTAACTGTGGTAACTAAATCTAATGTAGTTAAAACTACGGACGGACGGTTTTCAAGAGTGGCTTTTCGAATAGCTGAAGAATATCCTAATATAAAGTTAGATGAGTGGTATATAGATATTATGACAGCAAAATTGATAGATCCGGCACGGCGTCGTGAGTTTAAGGTAATGGTGTTGCCTAACCTTTACGGTGACATTATAACTGACGAAGCAGCTCAATTACAGGGCGGTGTAGGGACGGCTGGAAGTGCTAATATCGGAAAGCGTTGGTCGATGTTTGAAGCTATCCACGGCAGTGCTCCCAGAATGGTAGAGGAAGGCAGGGCTAAGTTTGCTGATCCTTGTTCTATGATTCGGGCAAGCGCAATGCTTCTTAGACATATTGGTTATATAGATGAAGCTGAAAAAGTCGATATGGCTTTAGATGTGTGCGGCCAGTTTGAGAAAAGAATGGTGATAACCGGAAGAGATAGCGGAGTTACCGGAGAAGAGTATACAGATTATTTACTTTCTTGGGTTGATAGTTCTGAGCTTAAATCTAGATTTGAGAAAGGATAGAAGAAGCTCATAGCTGATAGCTCATGGCTGATAGAAGAAAAGAATAATGAGGTACGCAAGAGGGGCAAAAGAAAGATGATTTGCGAAATATATAGAAATAAATTGAAATTAATTGAAAAATAGAGAGAGGTATAGAAGTAAGAAGATGCGTATCACCTATTGCGTGAAGAAAAAATAAAATATCGTAGGGACATGTCGTGACTTGTCCGAGTCAGAAATAATGAACAAAATTATTAATCAAAAAATATATTTATAAAGACAGTAAGAACGTAGGGGCTGCGCCTGCCTGCAGATAGGCATGGTTTGCCTTGGCCTGAGACAGACAAAAAAAATAATAAAAATACATTTTATTGCCTAATCCAAAAGATTGGTATCCTTGTCATAAATTTTAATAACACAGAATGTCATTTAATTGTGGGACTGTTGAGGAATGCAACATTCCCTGATTACACAGATTAATGAGAGATTGCACAAATTGAAAACATTAGCTTTTTATAGCGAAAATTATTTTTTAATCGTTTAAATCAGGCGCTTGGGCTATTATGAAATAGCGCCATTGTGACAAAAAAGAAGATAAAAATATGGATTGCATAAAATTATTATTTTAAAATAATTTTAATTGAGGATCTTCTTTTGTCAGTTTGTTTTTGTATTCGGGTTTAGAAAATTCGATTAGTTTATTTTCTATCGGTTCTAAATAAGGGCTTCTTTCTAAATTATATTCCCGCCCAAAAATAACCCGTTTTTTAGCGTGAGATAAAATTAAGAATTCTTCTGCTCTGGTCATTCCAACATAAAGGAGGCGTTTTTCTTCTTCAAAATCTGATTTTTGGTTTTTGAATAAAGAGTAAGGGAGTAAACCGTTTTCACAGCCGATAATAAATACGCATTTAAATTCCAGGCCTTTTGCCGCGTGAAGACTCATTAAGTTAACTTTTTCGGTGTTTTCTTTATAAATGTCCGATTCATTGCCTAGTATAAAGAAATTTAAAAAATCATTGGTATTATTTTTAAAGTTTTTTGCAAGTTCAATTAAGTTTTTTAATATAACTTCATCCTGAGAAGTTAAGTCGTTTATGTATTTATCTATAATTATTTTAACCTTTTCTTTTACTGGTTTTATTTTATTCAGTTTTAATATTTCATTAGAGCTTAGAGTAGATAGTATTTTTTCGTTTTTTAGTTTCAAAAAAGTATTTTCTGGATTAAGAGAAAAATTAAGTAAATCTATGATTGGTTTTACTGTTTTTTGCCGCATTAAAGATGTTTCCCCTATTGCTTGGTAAGGGATAGAGTGGTCGTTAAAAGCTTTTTCCAGACTTTCAAATTGGCTCTTTATTCTGCAAAGAACCGCAAAATTGGAGAGACTTTTGATTTCTGAAAAGTTGTCTCCTTGGGTTATTCCGCTGTCCATAGAGAAAAATCTTAATCCGCCTATCATATTTTCAATACTCCGAGCAACAAATTCGGCTTCGCTTTTATCTGAATTGTTTTTAACTATTTTAATTTTAACTCCTTTTTGGAGGCCTTTTACAAAATTCTCTTTTTGACAGTTAAGTATATTGCGGGAGGCTTTAAGTATGTAGTCTGAACAACGGTAACTTTTTTTTAATTCATAGACTGAAGCCCCGGGGTAGTCAGTGGAGAATTTTTTAATAAATTTTATATCAGCGCCGCGAAATCCGTAAATTGATTGATTTGGGTCTCCTATAACACAGATATTCGAAAGTTTGTCAGGCATTAATAATTTTATTAGCCGGTATTGAATATAATTTATATCTTGGTATTCATCGATTAGTATCCATTTATATTTTTCTCTATAATCCTGAAGAATGTTAGTATTTTTGTTTAACATTTGTACTGAAAGAAATAATAAGTCGTCAAAATCAAGCAAGTTTTCCACTTTAAGGAATTCATCATAATCTTTAATTATTTTTTTTATGTCAGTTTTTTCATCGGTATATTCGGTCTCTAAATCCTTTTTTATCGCAGTTATGGAGTTAGAAAAATTTTTTATCGTTTTTTGAGGGCAGCCTAATTTTTTTAGTATCAACTCCTTATCATTTTCATCAATAACTGAAAAATTTATTTTACGTCCTATTTCCTTATAATTTTTTTTTAAGAAAAATAAACCTAATCCGTGAAAAGTTAAAATTTGAAGTTTTGATGGAATATTTTTGTTTTCCAAAAGGATATTTAACCTTTCTTTAATAGTGTTTGCCGCTTTATTAGTAAAAGTTACAGCTAAAATGTTTTCCGGCATTACTCCTTTATTTTGTATCAAATTTGCTATTCTATGTGTAAGAGTCTTCGTTTTTCCCGTTCCCGGTCCGGCAAGGATTAAAAGGGGCCCTTGTGCGTGTTCAACTGCTTTTAATTGAGAAGAATTTAGTTGGTTTGTAATAGGAGTCTTGAGAACCTTGTTTTCATCTATAGCCTTCTGGTTTTGTTTTTCTTGACTTTCTAGATAGCGATATTCTTGTAAATCAAAATTTATAATTTCTCTTTTTTCAGGTTGTAATAAGTTTTTATTCGTATTTTTAAATAAATATTTTTGGTTGTTAAATTGTTTTATTTCATCCTGCCGAAATACTTTAATTACACCGTATTCTCCGTCAAAGCCTTCTTTGATATAAATCTCTTTGTTACGCATGCGTTTTATACTTTCCATTAGGAGTTCTGAGCCGGCTTGTTTAATTTTATCCGGAGGAAAGTTAAGAAGTAGTTCTAGTTCAGGACATGTTTTTTGGATTAAAGTGTTGTATATGTTAGTTATTTTTTTGGAATTTTTTCCTACCCCGTTGATTTCAGATAATATTTCTTTTAAAGGAATGATTGAATGAAAAGGTAGCCGTTTTTTTCTTTCATTTAAATCTTTACGGTCTGATAAATGTACTATTCTATTCATTACACCTAAGGTAATAGATTTTTCGCAGATAGGGCATAAGTTTTTATTTTTTAATGTTTGTAAAGGGTCCCAGCTAATACCGCATTTTCTGTGTCCGGCATAATGGTATTTTCCTTCTTGAGGGAAAAGGTCTATTGTACCTAGGAATTGTTTAGGGTTACCGGTTTTAATAGCATTAGTTATATCATTATATGATATACCGGTATCAAATATGTTAGCGTTTCTGCCTAGTTTTTCCGGAGAGTGGGCATCGGAATTAGATATTAGGGTATATTTATCCAGGAAACTGCACATCCAGTTCATAGGGGCGTCGGTTGAGAGGCCGGTTTCAACAGCATAGATATACCCTGAAAGGTCAGAATAACATTCTTCGATAGTATCAAAACCGGATTTTTCTCCTAAAGCCGAAAACCAAGGTGTCCAGATATGCGCGGGAACAAAAAGAATTTCTTCTGAAACATTAAGTGCCAAATCTAAAAGATTTCGGGAGTCAAATCCCAATATCGGTCTGCCGTCTGAGGTTATGTTTCCTATATTTGATAATTTTTGTTGTATCTTCTCAACAACCTCAAAGTTAGGAGCAAAAATAAGGTTATGTACTTTACGGACTTTGTTGTGTTTTTTATAAATAGTGCTTATTTCCGCGGTAAGCAGAAATCTAACTTCTTCATCTGCCGATTGGGGTATATTAGAACTGTTAATTTTATAGTTTTTTTTGAGTTTGTATAAGCCTTCTTCAGCAGGCTCTAGTTTTTCTTTTAGTTCTTTAGTCCAACCGGGATGGGTGAAGTCTCCGGTTCCTAAGACTTTTATTCCTTTGATTTTTGCCCATAAATCAAGGTGTTCAGGAGTAAGCTGTTTGCTTGTAGCTATAGAAAAATGTGAATGGATATGGAAATCACCGATAAATTTCATAAATTTTTTATGTTAAATTTTAGAATATATATTAAGTTCTTTAATAATTATACATTTTTGTTAGTTCGTGACCAGCGAAAATTACAGAAAATTTAATTTGGTCATTTATATTTATTGATTTAATCGTGCAATAATGTAAAATATTAACGAGGAAAAATGAATTTAATCAAACTCATCGGATATAAGCAAAATTATGTTTAAATGAATAAACTTTAGTGATGGTCTCAAATTTATTAAAAAGGAGTGAAAATGAAAATTGTAAGATTGATAATTCTAATGTATTTCTTAATGTTTGGCTCTACGGTCGTTTGGGCTAACTCTACTATCCAAGACAATATAGTTTTGGCAAAAAAGGGAAATAAAGGGAGTCCCAAGGGCAGTAAAGTAAATAGGGTAAAAAAAACAATGAAAGCTGAAAAGAAAGCCCAGAAAGTCAAAAAAGACAAGAAAGAAAAGAAGGATAAAAAAGTTAAAAGAACAAAAGAGAGCGATCAATCTGAGACTACCCAAGAGAAAAAGGAGCGTATGCAAGAGTGGAAAAAAATTCGTGACGCGAAAAAAAAGGAATGGATGGCTGCACGTGATCGAGGTGATGAAAACTGGAAAGAACTTCGAGATGAGTATAATGCCGAGTGGAAAGATGAAAGAGATGCTGAAAGAAATGAATGGAAAATATTTCGTGGAAAAGATGATAAAGATGAAGTAAAAGAAGATAATGAAGAATAGAAAAGGAAAAATATACTAAATATTTTGAACTAACAACTTTATTTCTAGTTTTTGCTCCCAAAAAGTAAATGCCAGCTAGTTGCAAAACTCGTCTATTTGGGGGAGACGGCAGCTATACTAATCTTATGGACTTTTTTGTCCAATCCTGTCTTCGTGCTATTGCTCAATTTGAATAGCCTTGTTTTTTCAATGAACGTATATTCAGCACTTCCTCTTCAGAAGAAGTACATTATGACATGCTGATTAATAAGTCCTTGATTTGCAGAGGGCTTGATATTGCATTTTTATGCATCGGTGTGAAATCCGAACTTTAAAACGGTAGATTTATTTTGACCGTATATTGTTGTCATGATATATTAATCACGCAAGGAATGCAGGCAACTATTGTAAAGTGCTTGCAATAGTTTTGTATATGGCACCTTGCTCATGGTACGGTGAATACCGATGGGGGGTCAATCCCCAATGATGCTGTCTTCGGGAATCAATAACAGATTAATAATCATGCAGGTTAAAACCTCCGTTATTAATTTGTGATTCTTGGAGCTGGCATCTTATAATTTAAAGGAGGGTTAATTTATGCCAGACATGTTTGTGCCGTTACTCGCTGCAATATTGTTATTTGTCTTTTTTAGAGTTCGAAAAATAACTATATATCAATACGAGAAAGGGCTTAAATACTCTTGGGGGAAATTTAAACATATTGTTGAGCCTGGTATGTATTGGTATGCAGGCTTTTTTTCAACAATTACAAAAGTTGATTTCAGACCAAAATTTGTTTCTATTCCCGGGCAAGAAGTTCTAAGCGCAGATGGAATAACTCTCAAACTAAGTATAGCAGCTAAGTTTGAAATCACTGATTTAGACACAGCTATTCATAGAATAGCGAATCCCTATGAGCAAGCTTTTTATTTAGTCTTGCAATTAGCTTTAAGGGGAGTTATAAGTTCATACAAAATTGAAGAACTTTTGGAGAATCGAAATAAAATAAGTGAGCAGATAGTTGAGAAAGCCAAAGATAAGGTCGACGAACTTGGATTGAAACTCATTTCAGCAGAGATAAAGGATATTATGTTCCCGGGTGAGTTAAAGAAAATTTTTACTCAGGTTGCTCGGGCACGTCAAGAAGGCCTTGCTATGCTGGAAAAATCAAGAGGCGAAACGGCATCTTTGAGAAATTTGGCTAATTCCGCCAATATGTTAAAAAATAATCCGGCATTGATGCAATTACGCATGTTACATTCTTCAGGAAATACATTGGTTATGGGGATGCCAGCTTCAAGTTCACCCTTTCCTATTGAAAAAGAAAGCGAAAACACTCAGATAGAACAGGAATAAGGGGTCAAACAGGAATAAGGGGTCAAGTCTGTAATCTTGACATTACATTTATTTGATCAATAATAAAATTATGTCAAGGCCATTACGTATAGAATATGAGGATGCATTTTAAAGAAAATAAGAAGACGTGTTATTGAAGCTCTTCTCAAATCAAATATTGATGATGTATATAAGGAGAAGTGAACAGACACCTTTTTAAGTGTGGGCGATAGTTCAGTTCATATTAAAGTTAATAAGGAAGTCGACTTGCGGGCTAATTTCCTATAAGTTAGAAGTTAGGCTTTATGTAACGCTGTCTCTCGAACGATAACTTTTTCCGTTAATTCGTTTATCTCCCCTCCGTGTCCTCCGTGGCTTTGTGTGATTATTTGTTTTTTCTCTTTTCTCTGTGTTTCTGTGTAGAGATATATTCTAATTAACGGGAAAGAATGGAGAAATTCAGATAAGGCCTTATTATTGACTTCTTTCTTAATAATGCTAATATTTAGGTAAAAGCAAAAAATAAAAAGAATGGATGGTATTTTATTAACGTGTGTTCAAATAATATAAAAAATATATTTGGTGAATATTATAAATACCAGGAGAAGGGCTGATAATGAACCGTAAAGAAATAATAGGATATTTAAAAAAAATCAAAGAAGAAAATAAAGATAAATACCACATAGAGCTTCTTGGAGTTTTTGGGTCTGTTGCTAGAGATGAGACAACCGATAAAAGCGATATTGATATTGTTGTTAGTAAAACATGACTTGTTTGAAATCATTGGGATTAAACAAAGCTTGGAAGAGAATTTAAATTCTTCCGTAGATGTTGTCAGCTATAGAGAAAAAATGAATTTATTTTTAAAGAAACGAATTGATGAAGAGGCCATATATGTATGATAAAGAACTTGCTAAAGAAACGATTAAAAAGATATTTGAAAGATATATATTTAATATACTAAGACGAAAGAGAAAAAACAAATGAATAACTGTTCAAATTCTCAAATTGACAAAAATAAGAGGTTGATTGAAATAAAAGAAATATTACATAAATTTTGCGCAAATTATTTAAATAAAGAGTTAGAGGAATATGCTATAAAATTGTGTGATAAGCTTGGCAGAAAAAGAACGATCAATGTTTTACTTGGCAAAAAGGAAATATGGGCAGCTTCAATAATTCATGTGATTTCACGGCTTAATTTTTTATTTGATAAGGAAAATGAAAGATATATAACAGCCGATACTATATGTAATTTTTTTAACGCTAAGAAGTCAACTATTGGAAATAAAGCAAACCAAATAGAAAAAAGTTGTAACTTAACCATTGGGGCCAAAGGCTATTGTAGTAAACAAATAACTGATTCATTTTCTTTTGTGCAAACTCAAGAAGGTTTTATCATCCCTAAGAATATGATAGAAGAACAAGAATGGTTTGCAGCGGCTGCTGAGGGCGAAGCAGCGAAAGAAGTTGAAGAATTCCTAGAGAATAAACGCATTATCAGGGAACAAAAAATAAAGGAAAGAAAAGAGCGAAGAACAGAAATTAATAGGAAAATCGCAGAAAAAAAGAAAAGTGCTGATGATAAACAATTACGTCTATTTGACAATTTATGAATTATTAAAGTCAACATGCGTACATAACTATTTAAAAAATTATAACCTATCAAATCAAAAAATTAATTCATTTTTATGTAAAAGAGTACGAGAATATGCTATATGATTTTAACATAGGAGTGGATTTATGCTAAACATAAAGCCTTCTGAAGAAAAATTAAAAAAAATCTGTATAAACTACATCTTAAGCGGCTAGATCTATTTGGATCTGCTACAACAGAACAATTCGGTTCCGACAGTGATGTTGATATAATTGTTGAATTTAAGAAAAAAGAAATTGATATTTTTTTTAATAACTGTTTTGCGTTAAAAGAACAGCTGTAAAATATTTTCCATCGTCCAATTGTCATTATTATTGACGGCTCCGTTAAAAATTCTTATCTAAAAGTAAGTATTTTTCAAACAAGGAAGAACGTATATGCCGCATGAAATAAAAATTAAAAAGGTCTTGTCTTACACAGAGTGATGTGTTATATTCTGTGTAGAAGGAGGTGTGATATGGCAACTAATTTAGCGTTGGACGACAAATTAATTATGCAGGCTTTAAAAGTAGGCCATCATAAAACTAAAAGGGAAGCTGTAACTGCTGCTCTTAAAGAATACATAGCTCACAAAAAACAATTAACTATCAAAAAGTTATTTGGGGCTATTGACTTCGATCCAAACTATGATTACAAAAAGGCAAGGAAGCAATGAAAGTATTAGTAGATACTTGTATATGGTCTGCTGTCCTGCGTCATAAAAATCCTGATGCAACATTAATAAAAAAAATGAAAGACCTTATAAATGATGGACGAGTTGGAATTGTTGGGCCAATCAGACAAGAATTATTGTCGGGGGTGCATAATTTTAAGCAGTTTAATCATCTTAAAGAAATACTTTCTTCCTTTGAAGATATCCCTATAAAAACAAAACATTTTGTAACAGCAGCCGAATTTAGCAACACCTGTAGAGCTAAAGGAATACAAGGTTCAACCATCGATTTTTTAATCTGTGCGGTAGCACATTTAGAAAATCTTATAATTTTTACTACAGATAAAGATTTTGAAAATTATAAAAAATGTTTAGTGATACAATTGATAAAATAAATAATACTCATAAAAGGACACAAATAAAGATATAAATGTATTGATGTATCGTAGAAGCTTGTAGCTGTTAGTACTTAGCTCATAGAAAAAAAGAAACTTATGAAGAAGCGAGGTAAAGAAAGGAAAAAATGGTTAGCGAATTCGCGGGTTGAAGAGTCTCCGGGTTTGATTGGATAATCTTTAATTTGTTTTTTTTAGTCAACTTTGTGTTCTTGGTGTCTTTGTGTGAGAATAAAAATTTATAACCAATTAAATTAAAAAATTAATTCATTATTATTTCGTAACAATATGTGCACATGATAGAATTGAGAAATTTGGAATAATAATTAAAACCAATCCTTGCTTTGCCGACAGACAGGCATTACATGAAATCCGTGAATATATAATAAATAATCCCGCAAATTGGGACATGGATGAATAGAATATTAAGAATCATAAAGTAACAGTTCAGGCATGCCTGAACCCTACAGGAAATGTTAATCTACCGCTAAAATTCTGCGACCGTTAGGCTGCGAGATGGATTTGCTTCCCGTGTCTTATTTGTGCCCTTTGTGGTTTTGTGTGAAAATGAAAAATTCATAGAATTAAATCTCTTGACCATGTAATTTCAAAGTAGTATTCTATTTTTAGTTAATAATAATTCGTCCAGAGTTTGAAAGAATAAATCCCGGACGTTCTGCCGAAGGCAGACCAGCCTGATAAAGATATCATAGCGGCTGAAAAAAAGTAAAACCTTCGTTTGGTTGTATGAAACAATTAGACGGAGGTTTTTTATTTTTAGGAGCTAAAACTATGGAGAAGAAAAGTGGTAGTCTTATGTAATTAGAGCAGATTTTCGTGAAGATATTTCGGGTATTGGGGTTCTACTTGAGAGGGAATATAAAGTAGTTGTGGTAATTAAAGACGGGAGATTACATAATTCATGGTGAGATTGTTGTTGAGTGTAAGACTTCTCTGGACTTTGTCCGGTCAGTAATTGACGGGAGAATTTTTAGACAGGCTGCTAATATGAAGAGATTTTTTGATAGCGTTTTTTTTATTGTAGAAGAAAAAAATCTTTATAATACGGGGATTGATATTCATCCTCACGCGGTCAAAGGCGCATTGGTAAGTATTGCTTTAAGGTGGCAGATACCCGTTTTTTTCTGTGAAAATACAGGAGAAACAGCTCTCTTGTTATGGTTGGTTGCTTATCAGAAGGTAACGGCTTATAATGAGTTATCTGTTCGTCGGGATAGACGTCCTAAGCGGTTGTACAAACAGCAGCTTTATATTCTTCAGGGGTTTCCGCAAGTAGGCCTGAAATTAGCAGGTGAACTTTTAAACCATTTTGGCAGTGTGGAAGCGGTAATTACCGCTTTAGAGAAAGATTTGACAGAGGTAAAAGGTTTGCAGCCGTGCATTTTCTCGAAGAGAAAATTCCAGGGACTGTTAACGATTGAACCTGCTAAAAAATGTGAAAGATTTTTGAGTTATACAATGGTTCAAGTGTAAAGTATGAGAAGTGAAGAAGTATGGGAGCAAGGAATATGTCCTACCCCCAACTCGGAGGGATTTAATTCAACTATAGCCTTTTTCTTCGAAAAAGTCTAAGTTTCATTGAGGGAAAGTTTGAAAACTGTAGGTTTTCATGGGGATAAATTAGCTACGAAGGAGTCTAATTTATAATTAAATATTAATATGGATATATTTTCGTTAGTCTTTGGAGAAATTAAGGGAAATCCTTCTGAAAAGTTTTTTAAAGGAAGAATTTTTGAATCACGGCCTCAGCAAGTTCAAATGATTAAGGCTGTGCGAAAAGCAATAACTGAAAATAAACATCTTATCATTGAGGCCGGAACAGGCGTGGGGAAAAGTATTGCCTATCTTTTGCCTTTCATTAAATGGGCAGAAGATACTGATAAGAAAGTTGTGATATCCACATACACCAAAACTTTACAGGAACAACTGGTGAAAAAAGATTTACCTAAACTAAAAAAAGTTTTGGGTATGGATTTTCAATTTTCTTTGTGCATGGGGTCAGCTAACTATGTTTGTTTAAGAAGAGCGCGTCAAAATTCCCTGTCGGATTTATTTGATGGGGATAGAGACAAGGAATGTATGGCGAGAATTCAGGGGTGGCTACTAAAGACTCAAACCGGACTGAGGTCAGAGCTTAGTTTTAGCCCTCAAGGAAATGTGTGGGGCAAAGTTTGTCGGGAAAGTGACCTTTGTATGGGGAAAAGGTGTTCTTTTAGAGGCGGCTGTTTTTACTGCAAGGCAAAAGCTCAAGAATCTAAAGCGCATATCCTGGTAACGAATCATCATCTTTTTTTTGCTAATATTGCCGCCGGCGGAGCAGTTTTGCCGTCATTTGAAGCGGTGGTTTTTGATGAAGCTCATACTTTGGAGCAGGTGGCAACCAGTTATTTTGGAATAGGGGTATCTAATTTTCAGTTAAAATATTTTTTTGACGCCTTATTTAATCCTCAAACGTTAAAAGGTTTACTGCTGGGCATAAAAGGAGTGCCGGAATTTAAGATAGAAGACGCGAGAGAGAAACTGAGTAAATTAAGGATAGAGGCAGAAGACTTTTTCTCTGATACAATTAAAAAGTTCGGACAAGAAACAAAGACTCTGCGCCTGAGAGAGCCGCAGTTATCCGCAGAGCCTTTTCATCAGGCATTTTATAATCTGGCTGAAGCGTTAAAAAAGATTAAAGAATTTGCTCTGAAAGACGAAGATAAAATGGAGATTAAACATTTTGTGTCTCGTGCTTGTGAATTCAGGCAGACGTTGGGTAACATTATTTATCTGAAATTGCAGGGATACGTTTACTGGTTGGAAATAGAAAATCGGCCGCGGGGAATTAGATATATTTTCCGCGCCGCGCCTATAGATATATCAGAGGAATTTAAAAACAAAATTTTAAAAGAGATTAAGCCGGTAATTCTAACTTCAGCTACCCTTTCGGTGGATAATAGTTTTGATTTTCTTAAAAAGAATTTGGGATTTGAAAATGATGCCGACGAATTGATTTTGGATTCGCCGTTTAACTACAGAAAAAACGTTTTACTTTATATCCCTAAAGATATCCCGGACCCAACCGGTAAATACGAGGAATATAGAAATTCTGTGGTTGTTCAAATAAAAAAGATTTTACCCTTAATGCAGGGGCGAACTTTTATATTGTTTACCAGTTTTAAAATGATGAGAAGAATTCATCTGGGAATAAAAGAGGATTTTCCGGAATTAAAAGTATTAAGGCAGGGAGAAATGCCCCGCTATAAGCTTCTGGAAATATTTAAATGCAGTAATAACGCTGTTTTGTTTGGTACTAATACTTTTTGGCAGGGGATAGATATTCCGGGTAAGGCGTTAGAATGTGTTATTATAAGTAAACTGCCTTTTGCAGTTCCTGATGACCCTATTACTGAAGCGAAAATGGAGCTTTTGGAATCACAGGGTAAGAGCCCTTTTATTCATTATCAGATGCCGCAGGCGATTATAATGTTGCGGCAGGGGTTCGGCCGGTTAATACGCACTAATACCGATATGGGGATGGTGGTTATTCTTGACCCCCGAATCAGAACCAGGTATTATGGAAAAAAATTTCTTAATGCTTTACCTCAATGTAAACATATATTTTCTTTAGAATATGCTGGGAATTTTTTTGCCGCGGCTAAATCGAAAAAGTAAGATAGCTCTAGCAATATTCCTGCCTTTAACAAAAAAATAGTGCATAATATATTTTTTAGTGTATACTTGTGCTACGTTGAAAAGGTACAATTGTTCAGGTTAGAAGTGATTAAAACTAATAATTTTTAATGTTTACATTTTAAGGAGGGTAAAAAAAATGACATCTTATAAGGATTTAGGTTTAGTAAATACGCGGGAAATGTTTAAAGCAGCTATGGCAGGTAAATATGCTATTCCGGCTTATAATTTTAATAATATGGAACAAATACAGGCTATTATTATAGCTTGTGTAGAAACTCAATCACCGGTTATTTTGCAAGTTTCTAGTGGTGCCCGTAAATATGCTAACCAAACATTGTTAAAATATATGGGGCAGGGTGCGGTTGAGATGATGAAACAAACAGCTAAAGAAAAAGGATTGAAGGAAATTCCTATTTCTTTGCATTTAGATCATGGGGATACTTTTGAACTTTGCAAATCATGTATAGATTCAGGATTTTCTTCAGTGATGATAGATGCTTCTCATTATACGTTTGAAGAAAATACTCGAATAACTAAGGAAGTTGTAGAGTATGCACATAAATTTGATGTTACGGTAGAAGGTGAATTAGGTGTGTTGGCTGGAATAGAAGATGAAGTTGTAGCTGAGAAATCAACATATACTAAACCGGAAGAAGTAATTGAGTTTGTAAAAAGAACAGGGGTCGATTCTTTAGCGATATCTATAGGGACGTCTCATGGTGCTAATAAATTTAAGCCTGAGCAGTGCACTAAAAATGAAGAAGGTGTTTTTATTCCGCCGCCTTTAAAATTTGATATTTTGAAAGAAATTGAGAAAAAAATTCCTGGGTTTCCAATAGTTCTTCATGGTTCTTCTTCTGTTCCTGTTGAAGCAGTAAAAATGATTAATGAGAATGGAGGAACTCTTAAGGATTCAGTTGGTATTCCTGAAGAACAGTTAAGAAAAGCTACTAAATCGGCAGTTTGTAAAGTGAATATAGATTCGGATGGGCGTCTTTGGATGACCGCTGCGATTAGAAAACATTTTAATGATAAACCGGGTGATTTTGATCCGAGGAAGTATTTAGGTCCAGCTAGAGACGCGTTAGTTACTATGTATAAACATAAGAATGAAAATGTTCTTGGTTCGGCTGGGAAGGTATAAGTATATTTGTGAGATTATAGCTTAAACTTAGCCCCTCGATTGATTTTATTAGTCGAGGGGTTTTTTAGGAAGAGCTATTGTGAATAATAATTTAGTTTCCTCAGGAATATAAGTTTAAAAGAGTTGATAGTAAATTTTAATTTAATTTGTATTAATTTGATAAGTAATATTAGAATGTGTGAGTTTTAGAGGAGATCTAAAAATAAATAATGGAAAAGTATTTTAAAATTCAATATATGTAGTATAATAAAAATAAGCATACAAAATATGGTTAAAGAGTAATTTGTTCTAATAAAAGTTATGAGATGTTATTTTTAAAAAATGGCTGATATTTCTAATTGCACAATATCAATTCAGGATTCAGAACGTCTAAAGAAATCCTTCTTTTCGCCTACGGAAGAAAAGGGAATAAAAGTTAATAACCCTCGAAAGAAATTATATTTTTTAATCCCCATTAGCTTATTTATTATTGTTGGAATAATTATTTTATTAAAATTTTATATTGTTTTTTTACCTAGGGAAAATTTAGTTTTTCAGGATAATTCTTTTAATTTGATGAATCCAAAGGTGTTGGGCAATATAAAAGCATTAAATCCATCAGTAACTTATAAATTCAATAATGGTTACTTATATGTGGATATTCCCTATGATAATAAAAACGGTTTTATCTTGAATTTTAAAGATACGATAAATGTTTCTGGTACAGAAATGGAATTATCTATTAAAAGTGTTTCTGAAGATTTCAATCTTTATGTAATTTTAAGAGATGATGAATTTTATTCTAATTCATTAAATCCTGTAAAGGTTGAAGTAACAAAGCAAAATGAGAAAAGTTTCTATAGGGATATTTCAATTAAAATTGATGAAGGGTTAACTCCCAATATTAATCTTAACAGAATAAACCATATGCGTTTTATTTTTTATCAGAAAAAAGTAAGTTTAGTTAATATGTTAATAAAAAATATAGCTCTTAAAAATAGGAGGTAATATGAAAATCGTATCTCTGGTGAATCAAAAAGGTGGGTGTGGTAAGACTACTAGTGCTGTTAATTTATCTTATGCTTTAATTCAAAAAGGGTGTACTGTGTTATTGATTGATTTAGATCCTCAAGCTCACGCTACTTTTTCTCTTGGGGTAACTCCTCAATTTACGACAACTGATTTGTTAGAGATGATAGTTAACAATCAAGAGTATGATTTGAATCAATTTTTTGTAGAACGTTCTGAAGGGTTTTTTGTTTTAGGTGCAAGTATTGGGTTGAGTGTTATGGAGCAGACATTATCTAATAGAAATGATAAGTTAGAAATTGTTTCAAAGATATTTGCAAATATGGAAATGAAATTTGACTATTGTATTATTGATTGTCCTCCTAATTTAGGAATTTTAACCCTGAATGCTTTAATGGTAAGTAATCAGGCAATAGTTCCTATAGGAATATGTGAGCTATCTTTAAAAGGTGTAGATAATTTAAAAAATATTTTGGAGATTGTTTCTCAGTATAGAAAAGATTCTATTACAATTTCTTATCTAATAACTCAGTATGATAAACGATTCAAATTTTCTCAAATATTTATGGATAGGGTTAAAGAAGAATTTGGTACAAAATTATTTTCTGTAAAAATAAGGACAAATATACATTTAAGAGAAGCAGCAGCTATGGGTAAGACTATTTTTGAACATAGAAAAGATTCCAGGGGTGCTCTGGATTATAAACGGCTGGCTAATGAGATTGAACATAGGGTAGAGAATGTTTCTATGATAAAGGTTTTTTTGAAAGCCGAAAAGTTAAATGATGTATATTTGATAGGAGAATTTAATAAGTGGAAAAAAAGTGAAAATTATAAGCTTAAAAAAATAGATAATGATAAGTGGGCTATTAATCTATTTTTAAAGAAAGGTGAATATCGGTATAAATTTATTGTTGATAATAAATGGATTAATGACCCTAATAATGCTTTAATTGAAGATGATGCTTTTGGTGGAAAGAATTCCATTCTTCTTGTTAGTTGATCTATTTTATAGTGTAAGATAAATATTTTTAATATTCTCTTAAAAATATTTTAGTCTGTTTAGGAGTATTGGATTTAAAATCTAGATGGTTCCTATTGCTGCAACTGATAATTTGTTTGTTGAGATGTTTATTTAAGAGTTGATATATAAAGATCCTCATTGATTAAGATAATAACCCATCGAATAATTTTAATACTATAAATGAATTAATTAAAGCGGCTGTGTTTTTGTTAGGTTAGGAAGGTATATGCTGGAGAATATTGGTGATTAAGTATTTTTTTAAAATAACTAATGTTGCTATATATTTATATTAATTATTAAATATTTTAACGTTTAGGAGCTATAAAAAAAAATAGTTGTCAATAGTGGTTGTATTTTATGTTTTTTATTTTGAAGGGTAAGATTCAATTTCACTTAATAAAAAAGAACCCTCCCCCAAAATCAGGAGAGGGCCCGTGGCTTTGATTCCCTAGGAAGGGAACCCAAATAGATAATAACATTAGATGAATGACTATGGAATACGTAAAAGCTGTATTATGAAATCGTTTACAATATGGGTACAGGTTAAATAATGATTATGGACATTAACTGATGATTTTGGTTTTAGGTCAGACTTGAAGGTTTTTAAAAATATCATGGATTGTATTTTATGGAAATAAATAATATTCTTGTTTTTAATCCTTTTGGTATAGGGGATGTTTTATTTGCAACTCCACTTATAAGAAATCTTAAAGAAAAATTTCCTCTAGTGCGAATTTATTTTATATGTAATAGACGAGTTTATCCGATTACAAAAAGAAATAAGTTTTTATATAAGGTAATTGTTTTTGAGAAAGATGAATGGAAGGGTGTTTTAAGGAAATCTAAACTTGAATTTTTTAAAAAAATTTTCTCTTTTGGTAATGAAATAAAAAAATGTAAATTTGACATTATGTTTGATTTATCAATGAATTCTCAATATGGATTCTTTTTTAAAATGTTGGGAATAAAAAAAAGGATTGGTTTTAATTTTAAGAATAGAGGCAGATTTTTAACTCATAAAATAGATATTATTGATGGGTATAACAAAAAGCATGTTGCCAGATATTGTTTGGAATTATTGAAATTTTTAAATATGTCGCCGAAAGATTATAAATTTGATTTGTTTTTAAATGAGTCTGATCTTGAAGTTTCAAAGAATATTCTAAAGAAATATGAGTATAAAAAAAATAAGAAAGCGCTGGTAGGTATTTGCCCCGGGTCCGGCGATAGTTGGCAGGATACAGCATATTTTAAACGCTGGCCCAAAGAAAATTTTATAAGGTTAATTGATATGTTATCTGAAAAACAAGAGGTAAATATTATTCTTTTTGGGTCTAAAGGAGAAAGGGATGTTTGTGAACATATTTATGATAATGTTAAGCAAAAAATATTAAATTTATGCGGAAAATTAAATTTAGAAGAATTTTGTGGAATAGTATCATTATGTGATATCATAATTTCTAATGATGGAGGCTCTTTTCATATAGCTCAAGCTTTAGGTAAAAAAACATTTGTGTTTTTCGGTCCGGTTGATGAAAAAGTCTATGGGCCTTATCCTGATGAATCTATAGGTACTGTGTTTAAAAAAGATTTATCTTGTCGACCTTGTTATAATGCTTTTAAATTTAAGGGATGTCTTTTGGATAAAAAATGTTTACGTAGTATCAATAGTGAAGAGGTTTTTGGATTAATTAAAAATGAGTTTTTAACATAATATTTTTCTTTACAATTGAAGACTACCATTGTATAATCGTTAGACTTTAAGGAGAAATCATGAAAATACTTAAATTAGGAATACCAAAAGGAAGTCTTCAAGCTAAAACCATAGAACTGTTTCATATGGCGGGGTTTAATATATATTTAAGTGACCGGTCTTATTTCCCCACTATTGATGATACTGAGATAAAGGTTGTTCTTATTCGTGCACAGGAGATGTCTCGTTATGTTGAAGAGGGGGTTCTTGATTGCGGTATTACAGGAGAAGATTGGATTTTAGAGAATAATTCAGATGTTAAAAGACTTGAAGAAATGCTTTATGCTAAAAGAACGCTTAATCCTGTTAGATGGGTTGTTGCGGTAAGGAATGATTCTAAAATTAAAAAAATAAGTGATTTGAAGGGTAAAAGAATAGCTACTGAACTTTTACAGTATACAAAAAGATATTTGAAAGCAAATAAAATAGATGCTGAAGTAGAGTTTAGTTGGGGTGCAACTGAGGTAAAAGTAAAGAGCGAGTTAGTTGATGCTATTGTTGAATTAACTGAGACAGGTGAAAGTTTAAGGGCTAATGATTTAAAGATAATTGATACAATTTGTACTTCTACTACAAAATTTATTGCTAACAAAACCGAGTATAAAGATGAATGGAAAAGAAAGAAAATGGATTATATCCTTTTACTTTTGAAAGGTGCTTTAGAGGCTCGAGGTAAGGTGGGATTAAAATTAAACGTAAAAAAAGGAAATTTGGATAAAATTTTATCACTTCTTCCGGCTTTAAAAAAACCAACCATATCAGCGTTAACTATAGAAGGCTGGGTAGCTTGCGAAGTTATTGTGAATGAAAAAGAAGTACGTGAGATTTTACCGGTTCTTAAAGAAAATGGCGCTCAAGGGATAATAGAATATCCTTTAAATAAAGTGATTTATTAATAAAGTTATTTGTAATGGTAGTTTTAATTTGTATATTAAAAAGGTTTTAGAGGAGTAAACATGCCTTGCGGTAGAAAGAAAAAAATTAAAAAAGTCAAAAGACATTGGTTTAAAAAAAGACGAAAACAGCAAAGGCATAAGTCTAAATAAATATAAATGAGATTAGCGCTGCTATTCATTATTTCTTGCCTTATTTTGCCTGTCTCTTTTGCGCAAAGTCAGAAGAGTCTTACCAATATTTATAGTAATTATTTGAAAGGAAATTATCATATATTCTATGGTGAATACCTTGCAGCTTTGGATAATTTAGAGAAAGTAAAGAATAAAGACTTAAAATCTATACATGTTCGGTTAAAAATAGCAGCTGTTTTAATACGTTTGGAAAAATTTGATGAAGCCGAAAAAGTATTATTAGAAGCTAAAAAAATTGATCCAGAAAGTTTAGATGTCTCGTTATCTTTAATTTTTGTGTATTCGTATGCTCAAAAAGATCAAGAATTGGAATTTGAATATGAAGATTTTTTAAAAAAGGCACATATAATGAAGCCTAAGGATATAAGTATTTCTGAGTTTTTAGCTCAATTTTATTTTTATAAAAAGCGGCCTCAAGAAGCTATAAATGTTTATTTGAAAGTTTTAGAACATAGACAGGATTATGTTGATGCATATTTTTGGTTAGGGTTTTTGTATGAGAAAGAAAATCTTCAGGATAAAGCGATTGAAATATGGGAACAAGGGTTAAAAGTAGATGCAAATTATGCCCCTATTTTGAATTCTTTAGGTTATACATATGCGGTAATGGGCATAAACCTTGAAAGGGCTGAAGAGATGATAAAGAAATCTTTGGAAAAGGAACCTGAAAATGGAGCCTATTTAGATAGTTTAGGTTGGATTTATTTTAAAAATGGAGATTTAAATAAAGCAAAGGAATATTTGGAGAAAGCAGCAGAGTTGATTAGTGATCCGGAAATATATCTTCATCTGGGTGAATTAAATATAGAAATGGGTGAAGTTGATAAGGCGATTAATTATTATAAAGAAGGTCTTTTGAGGTTTCCTGATAATAAGGAACTTCAGTTAAAAATTAAAGAATATGAAAAACAAAATTGATGTTTTAGTTAGTACAGCTAATGAAATAAGAAAACTTATTATAAAAATGTTGGCTGAAGCTAAAAGCGGACATCCCGGAGGCTCATTGTCTTCTACGGAAATAATTACTTGTTTATATTTTGAAGTTATGAAGAATGATCCTAAAAATGTAGATTGGGAAAATAGGGATAAATTCCATTTATCTAAAGGGCATTGTTGTCCGGCTCTTTATGCGGCGTTAAGCTTAAAAGGGTATTTCCCTCAAGAAGAGTTGATGAATTTAAGAAAGCTTGGTTCGTTTCTGCAAGGACATCCGGATAGAAAAACTCCCGGGGTTGAAGTTGGAAGCGGGTCTCTTGGGCAAGGATTATCAATTGCTTTAGGGATGTCTCTAGCTGCAAAGTTAGATAATAAAAATCAACGAGTTTATTGTCTTATGGGTGATGGAGAAGTTCAAGAGGGTAATGTTTGGGAAGCTGCAATGGCGGCGGCACAATTTAAAGCAGATAACCTTTGTGGAATATTAGATAATAACGGGTTTCAGATAGATGGTAGGATAGAAGAAGTTATGGGATTAGAACCGTTGGTTGATAAGTGGAAAGCTTTTGGTTGGAATGTTATTGAATGTGATGGTCATAATATTAAACAATTGCTTCATTCTTTTGAGGAAGCTAAGAAGATTAAATTTAAGCCGTCGATAATAATTGCTAAAACCGTAAAAGGTAAAGGTGTTTCTTTTATGGAGCATGTTGTTGATTTTCATGGAAGGGCTCCTTCAGAGGATGAAAGGGCAATAGCTTTGAATGAACTTGAAAAAAATAAAATATAAAGGATATAAAAGGAGTTTATGGAAAAATTATACGCACGGGATGTTTATGGTAAGACTCTAGTTGAGTTAGGTAAAAAGGATGATAAAGTTATCGTTTTGGATGCTGATCTTTCGGGCTCAACTAGAACATCTTTTTTTAAAAGAGAGTTTCCTAATAGGTTTTTTAATTTTGGAGTAGCTGAACAAGGTATGATGGCAACTGCAGCAGGTTTGGCTAGCAGTAATAAAGTTGTATTTGCATCAACTTTTGCTATGTTTGCTACGGCAAGAGCTTTGGACCAGATTAGAAATAGTATCTGTTATAATAATTTAAATGTTAAAATTGTTGCTACTCATAGTGGTATAACTGTAGGCGAAGATGGAGGGACTCATCAAGCTTTAGAAGATATTAATTTTTTCAGAGCAATACCGAATATGAAAATAATTGTGCCTTGTGATGGTCCGGAAGCTAGGTTAGCGGTTATTGCAGCTTATAAGAATGAGGGGCCGTTTTATGTTCGATTAGGACGTTCAAAAGTTCTTACAATTGAGAATAAAAATGAATTTGTGCTCGGGAAAGGGGATATTTTAGTCGAAGGTCAAGATATAGCAATTATTTCTTGTGGGGCGATGGTAATTGAATCCTTAGGAGCATTAGAAATATTGAAAGAAAAAGGTATATATCCCACTGTAGTTAATATGCATACTATAAAGCCGATTGATCAAGATTTGTTAATAACAATAGCTAAAAAACATAAAAAGATTTTAGTATGTGAAGAACATCAAGTTATAGGTGGGTTGTTTTCAGCTGTATCTGAAGTGCTTATTCGTAAGCATCCTGTAATAGTGGAACGTATAGGAATAGAAGATACATTTGGTCAATCAGGGGTACCCCAGGAGTTGATGGAATATTATGGCCTCACAGCTAGTTTTATCGCTAAAAAGGCACAAGAGTGTCTACGATAGTAAAATTAAACTTTTAAGTCCCGCAAAAATAAATCTTTACCTAAATATTACAGGGAAGTATCCCGGCGGATATCGTAGTATAGAAAGTATAGTAGAACGGATTTCATTGTTTGATGAAATAAGTATACATCTTAAAAAAAGTCCTGAAATAAAAATTTGTTCTAATTATAATAAACTGCAAACAGAAGATAATCTTTGTATTAAGGCCTTTGAATTATTTAAGAAAGAATTTAATATCCCGTATGGATGTTTTATTTTTCTTAAAAAGAATATCCCCATAGGTTCCGGGTTGGGAGGAGGTTCTTCTAATGCAGCAAGTACTCTGATTGGGTTGAATTTAATTTTACGGTTAGGATTAAGTAATAATGAGTTGTATCAGTTTGGGGCTAAACTTGGTAGTGATGTGAATTTTTTTTTAGCAGATAGTAAGTTTGCTTTAATTAGTGGTAGAGGCGAGAAAGTTGAACCTTTGGAAATACATAATAAATTTAAGCATTTTATAATATGGCCGGGTATAAATGTGTCTACTAAAAAAGTTTATGATAATACAAGAGTGAAATTGACAAAATTTTTCAATAATGTTAATATGCTTAAATATAGTTTGAAGAAAAAAGATGCTTTTCTAATTAAAAAAAACATTTATAATGCTTTAGAAGGTAGTGCTTTCTCGGTATCTAAAAAATTAGAAAATGCAAAAAGGATTCTTTCTAAAAATAAAATATTTACCAAACTTACGGGAAGCGGGGGTGCTTTCTATACAATGTTTAGCAAAATGTCTTTAGATAATTTGAGGAATATTTTGCCTAAAGATTGGAGTATTTTTGAAGTGAAGACGTTTTAATTAATTACGGTTTTTTTGAAAATTAATTTAGTGTTTTGGACTTACGGGAAAGTTCTAATCGCATCAATGGTCAATGCAAGTTTACATTATACGGTTTTTTCTAGTGAAAGGATCGAAGATAGGTGGTCTTTCTTAACTTTATTAAGGAAATAATATTTTTAATGTAAATTACGCATTGTAATGTTTGGTTAAAAGGAGGTATTTTCTATGGAAATCACAGAAGTCAGAGTTTCTCTTCGGGAAAGTGAAGGTAGGCGGCTTAAGGCGTATGCAACAATTACTTTTGATAACTCTTTTGTTGTAAGGAATATTAAAGTTATTGAGGGCAATAATGGTTTGTTTGTAGCTATGCCTGCTAGGAAGTTAAAACAGTTTTGTCCTCGTTGTGGTAAAAAAGTAGAAATCGGAAGTCAATATTGTTGTTATTGCGGTGTGCAATTGCCGTT
>JAGLSE010000065.1 GCA_023135905.1 Candidatus Omnitrophota bacterium | reverse complement strand
AATATTACTAAAGCAAGAAGCCAAGCCATGGGAGCTGACGGAGTTGCCAATAAATCAAAAGCCGAAGGTGAGCTAAGCGGAGCTATGAGTAAATTTTTCCTGGTTGTGGAAAATTACCCTGATCTTAAAGCTAACCAAAACTTTTTATCTCTGCAGGAAGAGTTATCCTCTACAGAAAATAAAATAGCTTTTTCCCGTCAAGCATACAATGATAGAATTCTTTTTTACAACAATAAAATACAAATGTTTCCTTCAAATATAGTGGCTCAAATGTTTAACTATAATGAAGAAACGCCTTTTCAAATCGAAAATGAAAAAGAAAGAGAAGTTCCTAAGGTTGACTTTGGTAAATAGTTAATTCAAAGTACTTAGTACTTAGGATTTAGCTCATAGCTAATAGTACTTAGCAAAAACAAAGAAAAATAAAAAAGGTATCTGTCACATTTAGAACTTACTTAATCAATTGAATGTCTATGGTCTATGGTCAAAAAGGGAAGAAGAAGCCAAGGAAAAAGGTTAAAGGAAAAAGTAGGAAAAGAAAAAAAAAAATGAAGAAACTCTAATCTCATAATTTAAAAAAAAGAAAAATAACATTTAGAAAGTATTAAAAAAAATGTCATAAGTTTCGCTTACGCGAAACGTCATATACTCACTACGTTCGCGTCATAAATTCTGCTACCGCAGAATGTCATATAATTGGTTTTTAGAAAAAAAGCCAAAAAATAAAAGAAAAAACGTATTGCGTAAAAATGAAAAAAAATAAAAATATAATTTAAATTATGTGGGAACTTATTCAAGAAAATAAAAAGAAATCCTGGCTAATATTCATATACATGGGAATATGTTTACTTTTAATAGGTTATCTTATCGGATATGTATGGTTTTCTTCACAGGGCGCGGTGTACGGTATTTTTTTAGCTATTTGTTTGTGGATTATACTATCTTTAATAAGTTATGCCTCAGGCGATTCTATACTTCTTTTTTCAAGTCATGCTAAATCTGTTTCACACAATATTCACCCTCAACTTTTTAATGTTGTTGAAGAGATAAAAATCGCGGCTAACTTACCGGTAATGCCAAAAATTTATATAATAGACACTCCGGCAACCAATGCTTTTGCTACCGGAAAAACTATTGAAAATAGTTCAATAGCTATTACAGCAGGTTTACTCTCTCAACTCAATAGAGATGAGCTTCAAGGTGTCATAGCCCATGAGATGTCTCACATAATTAATAGAGATGTTATGTATATGACTTTTGCCGGTGTTATGTTAGGAAGTATAACTCTTTTATCCCAAATATTTTTAAGAGGGATGTGGTATTCAGGCTCTTCCAGACGATACCGTTCCCGAAGCTCTTCAAGTGGCGGAGGAAACGCTCAAATTATAGCTATGATTATAGCCCTTATTTTCGCGATACTTGCCCCAATATTAGCCCGGTTATTTTATTTTTCGTTATCACGAAAAAGAGAATATTTAGCTGACGCTTGCGCTGTTCGGTTAACAAGGTATCCTTTAGGCTTAGCTTCCGCACTTAAAAAAATATCCAATTCAAAAATCCCCCTTGAATCAGCAAATAAAATAACCGCTCCTATGTATATAGATAATCCTTTCAAAAAAGAAAAAATGAAAGTATCCAGTCTTTTTAGCACTCATCCTCCTATAGAAGAACGAATTCAAATATTAGGGTCTCTTATGCAAGGGGTAAATTATACTGAATATCAAAAAGCTTTTTCAAAAATTAAAGGTCAATCATCTCTTATACCGTCTTCGGGATTAAGCGACTCCAAAAATATCTCTATAAAACAAACATCTGCTACGAAAAACCCTTCCCAAACAATTAAAAAAAATGTGCGCGATACTGGTGATTTAATACGTGCTCTTAATAATTTTATTTTCTTAACCTGTGTTTGCGGACTTAAACTTAAAATTCCGCCTAATTTTAAAAAACAATCAACATCTTGCCCAAGATGTTCACGTAATATCCCTGTACCTTTAGCTGACGTAAAAATAGCTGCTGCAGCTTTAGGTGCAAAAGGTAAATCTCTCAAAAAAAATGTTTCACAACAAATAAAGCAAGTTTACCTAAGAAAAAATAAAAATTGGGAAACTTTTAATTGTAATAGTTGCCACTCCTTAGTTCAACTATCCCCTTTATTAACTGAAGCCACTATCCCCTGCCCAAACTGCCATCAAAAAATTAATATAGAAAATACCTAAATTACATATTTTAAAAAATTTAGCTTGGATATCATAAATTTTCAATGTATACTTCTATCAAAATGGAAAAAGACATATTAATATTCGATTTTGACGGCACAATAGCAGATACACTGGAACTAATGAGGAAAGTTAGTAACCATCTATCTAAAGAATTTCATTTCAAACATATAGAACCTGAAGATGTAGATACTCTAAAAAATATGACTTCTCAGGAACTTATTAAATATTTGCATATACCATTTTTAATGCTTCCTTTAATTATAACAAAAGCCAAACAAGAATTGAATAAAGATATGGAAACTGTTAAACCTGTTTTCGGTTTAAAAGAAGTCTTATTTAAACTAAAAGAATTAAAATTCAAAATGGGTATACTTACTTCTAATTCTGCAGAAAATGTAACAAAATTTATTACTATCCATCAATTAGATTGTTTTGATTTCATTACTTCCACTACGCAAATATGGGGTAAACATGTTAGTTTGAAAAAACTAATGAATCAACAGGGATTTCAACCTGATAATATAATTTATATCGGTGACGAAACTCGGGATATCCCTGCCGCTCGAAAAGCCGGCGTAAAAATTGCTGCCGTTACATGGGGATTTAATTCAAAAGAAGCTCTTGAAAAACATAACCCTGATTTTATTTTAACAAAACCCGAACAACTCTTAAATTTATATACAACAGACTAAATAACATCTTCTAAAAAACTACCATTTATTTATATAATTAATCGATATTCCAAATATCTTTATATGTAAAATATGCTTTCCTTAACTGCCGCAAAAAAGGGCTTTTAGAACCATCTCCTTGCCCGGTTAAACCAAACCATTCAACTCCAAATACATTCGAGAATAAGTCAGTGCCGGTTGAAACTTTATCATGCTGATTAGGTTGACCAGCAAGGAACCATTGATCACTCCAAGAAAAAACAATTCCCCCTATAGAATTACCAGTACCTTCATTACCATAACTATTTTTAACAATATCTTGCCAACAATTTTTATTATATAAAGCCTGATACTCTTCATCTAATCTATTATTTCTCAAAGCAACCTCTCCATACTCAGTTATAAGAACGGGTTTATCGCAATATTTCTTTGCAATTTCCCAAAGTCTACCAAAACCTCCAGGACCAAAATAAGCATTAACTCCAAAAATATCTACATCCGGAGTTAACGCTCCTATCTCTTTTATATAGCTTTGAGCCCAATTACATAGGGCCACCGGATGATTAGGGTCTAACTTTTTAATAAGCTTTGCCGCCTCATTAACTAAACTTAAAAAAGCTTCAACATTTTTCTCCGCATTATCATGGTCCATAGGGGTAAAATTTTCATTTCCTATCATCCACATTAAAGTATAAGGTTCATCTTTATGTTCCTCAACCATAACTCTAATACACTCTAATAAATTTTTTCTCTGTTGAGGGTCAGTATAATCAGTTCCATCTTCCCAATTTGCGCCTGAACCTATAGTCCATTCTCCAAAAAAATGACCGACAACAACCCTTATCCCATAATTCTCATAAAGCTCCCGAAATAACTTTTTATTCGGCGGATGATTAAAGGTGACTTTCCCGGAATCATTATATAAATGATTAATACGCTTATCATCACTAGGCATCTGATAAATCCTTAATGTATTACACCCCATATCCTTCAACAACTGCCAATCACCTATAGCTAATTCATCTTCATCCTGGATATTATTATAATTTTTATCTACCCATGAGTCATAAGCAACATCTATCTTACCATTATTATTAATATCTAAAATAGCCCAATCTCTCCATGTATTATTATTAGGATCATCACCCACTACCGTATAATTGGAAACCATTCCTTTAATAAAATAGGGGTTATCATTAACCATAAGTTGCCATTTTCCCGGACCATGCTGAACAACTTTTACTACATCTGAGGCACAATACCCTTGTTCTATGGCAAACAAAATCATTAAAATCCCAATTCCTACATTAAATAATTCTTTAGATATTTTTTTCAAAAAACTCCTTATTCTTATTTTAGAAAGCGCGGGCAAGCCAGAGCCCCTATAGCGTCGTTACCTATTCAACACAAATACTTCTACTTAAAAATAGAATCAATAAACTTATCAATAACCTGTTCTTCTATTGATTTTTGCCGCTCTACAGGTTCTTCATTAATTCCCTGTACATTCTCACTTTGATAAGGCTTATCCTTATCAAAAGACTTATCTATAACTTTTATTATTTCTTCTAATCCTCTGTTTTCAATTATCTTCTTCCCAATATATTCCAAATCAATTGAAAATTTTACATCTGGGGCTTTACCGAATATTTTTACTGGTATAAAAATTTGTTTTTCCTCGTTTAAAAGGTGTTTCAATTCCGAAACGCTCCTAATCATACTATTAGATAAATCTTCCGGTATAAAAAAAGAACCATCTAAATAAAATTTCTTATCGAAATTCAATTCACCTAACCCAACGAAAATAAATCCATCAGCTTTCACCTCAACCGGGTTAATTTCAACTACTCCATTTTTAATATCAGCTTGAAGAGTTAACCTTCTTATAATTGTATCTTTTTCATCTAACTTATTTACATAACTTTGGGGAAGATTAGATTTAAACTTTTCTGCGAACCCCGGTAACACAGAAATTTTATCTAAAACTATCTGAAGAATATTTATATCCGATATCTTACCCTTTTTAACGTTTAACTCCCCTTTTCCAATTAAAGAATTAGCTAATTTGTCAACCGTAAGCCCTTTTGCTTTACCGTTAAAATTTCCTGAAACAAGACCATCTATTTTAATAAGCTGCTCCTTTTGATCAATAATCTCTCCTGGATTTAAATCTTTAATATTTAATTCAACACTCCAATCCTGTTCTCCCAGATAATCAGTCAAAACAAAAAACCCGTTCACCTTTCCTCGTCCAATGGTCAGAACTAATTTTTCTATATCTATGTTAGTTTCTGTTAATTGAAACCTCGAAGATAAATCATATATTGGTAAAATAAATTGGTTAAATTTTACAAATCCTTCATTAATTTCACAAGTACTATTTAAAGAAAATAAACCATTTTTATCAAATTTTGCTTCATGAATGAAAAATTTAACTTTACCATTCAACTTATCAGGAAATTCAAATTCTTTACCCATTTTCAAAGATGATTCCAATTTCGAAAGAGAAAAAGAAGATAAAAGAGTTGTAAACTTTGCATATTTCAACATTAACAATTGTTGATCCTTATCGATACTTGCTTTAGTCTCAAAAAAAACATTAGGATGTTCACTTAGATATGCGGCTTCTACCTTCACATTAAAAGTATCATTTAAAGAAAAATCTTTTACTTTAAATCGTATATTAGAAATATTTAAAGATACTCCCGGAACAATTTCTTTAAAACTCAAAGACCCTTCATTTAATTCACTATCCATTAATAAAGAAGAAACTCCGTCTTCACTTAAAACAAGCTCTTTAATATTAGTTTCTAATTCTCCTTTTAAATATTCAGGCAAAGTACCACCTTCAACCATGGGTAATAACTTTTTAAATTCATATAAAGATAATTTAGATAAATCATTAACAATTTTAACATCACTAAATAATATCCTCTTATCGACAATCTTAACCTGCAGTTTACCTTCAATATTAACATTTTGTTTATCACTAAAAATAGCCGCTTTTGCTATAAAAGAAAAATCTTCCTTAATTGAAAATTGGTTAATTTTTATATCTAAATGAGAAATTTCCAAAACAAGTTCCGGTTCAAAAGTTTTATCTACATAAACAACCGTGCCATTTTTTAAATTTATCGAATTAATCATAATTAAAGGTAAGGCAAAAACCCCTTTTGAAGATAAACTATTTTTTTTATTTTCTACTTTTGTCTTCTTTGAACCTATATCTTGTAAATTTAACTGACCCTCCGAATTACGTATAATTTTTATTTTGGGAGATACTATTTTCATATCTGAAGTAATAATTTCTTTTTTCGTTAAAAAAGCTAATATATCAACGTCTAAAGAAAGACTTGATATATTCAAAAAATCATTTTCTTGAAAATTTGCATCATCTCGAATCTTTAAATTCACAAAATCCAACTTTAACCCTTTTTTAAAAGACAAATTAAAATCAATATCATCGAAATCCACCTCTCGGTCTAAAAATTCACTTATTTTCTCAATTATTTCAGGTTTATAACTATTAACATCAATAGTTTTAACAAATATAAAAATTCCGATTATTCCTAATATGATTACTACAAATAATAAAATAAATAATACTTTTAAGAATTTCATTTTCAAAACTCCTCTTTTTATGAGTAACACATATTACGACAACATGAATATATCTTATATTATCTTTTTAAATCTTATAAAACAAGTAGAAAATTTAATTAAAAAGACACTAATCAATTCACTTCATCCCTAAGATTATCAAACTTAAACTAATTCACAAAACCATCAACTAATTATTATTTCTCACAACACAAACTACCTTTCAGTATTTAATCTAAATTTAATTTCTAAACTATTGATTAACTCACCACAAATAGGTTATAATATGTATAGGTTAAAAGTAAACTATACATAATTATAACATTCATTTTTTTAAGAACCAATATTATTATTCTATGACTGTAAAAAAAGAAAAATTATTTGTAATTGATACAAATGTTATCCTTCATGATAGTTCCTGTATTTTTCAATTCGGAACACATAACGTTATTATACCTATTACCGTTTTAGAAGAGCTTGACCGTTTTAAGAAGGGAAACGAAATGATAAATTTCCAAGCCCGCGAATTCCTTCGTTCAATTGATTGTATTAGCGGCGATAAAATTTTTGCCGACGGTGTTCAAATAAGATCCAATTTAGGGAAAATAATAATAAAATTTGACCAAAAATTTCATCAAGACCTTTCCTTTAATTTTTCACCCTCAAACCCTGACCACCATATACTTAACATAGCTTATCGACTATCCAAAGAAAACCCTGAAAAACATATAGTTCTAGTTTCAAAAGATGTCAACCTTAGAATGAAAGCAAAAGCTGTGGGATTAATGGCCAAAGATTATACCACTGACCATGTAAAAGATATTTCTGAACTTTATAAAGGTTATAGATTAGAAGAAAACATATCTCAAGAAATAATTGATAATCTATATAAAAAACCTTTTGAAATTGATGCAGTTAATCTAAAATTAAAAAAAACTCTTATCCCAAACGAATATATTATACTTCGTAATGGGAAACACTCTGTTTTAGCCCACTATAATCCATTTACAGGAAAAATAAAACACGTCAACAAAATCTTTGCCCACGGCATTGCCCCAAGAAATGCGGAACAGACTTTTGCTTTAGATGCTTTAATGAATGATAAAATACAATTAGTCAGTATTACCGGTAAAGCCGGAACCGGAAAAACTTTATTGGCCTTAGCCGCCGCACTTGAAATCAAAAAAAATTACCGTCAAATATTTATGGCACGGCCTGTAGTTCCCTTAAGCAATAAAGATATCGGTTTTCTTCCCGGTAATATTGGAGAAAAACTTGACCCATATATGCAGCCTTTATTTGATAATCTTGGAGTTATAAAAAATACCTATCTAGGTTCAAACACAAAAGAAAAACAGACAAAAACAATGCTGGAAGAAGAAAAATTAATAATAGCTCCTTTAGCCTACATTCGGGGCAGAAGCCTTGTAAATATATATTTCATAGTCGACGAAGCTCAAAACTTAACCCCTCATGAAATAAAAACAATAATTACAAGAGCCGGAGAAAACACAAAATTAGTATTTACCGGAGACATTTTTCAAATAGACCACCCCTACTTAGACACCTCATCTAACGGTTTAAGCAATCTTATTGACAAAATGAAAGGTCAAAATTTATATGCCCATATAAATTTAGAAAAAGGTGAAAGATCGGAATTAGCGGATATAGCAAGCACTCTACTCTAACAAAAAATAAATCTACAATAATCTACTACATTTTAATTAATATTATTGCTCTCTTAGATTATCTTCATAAAATAACTATTGCAATCCCCCCTATTTCTTTATAAAATCTTAACTAAAGGAATTATTATTGTAGATCAAATGGGTTTCGGGATTACCTACTTGCCGGTAAGTTTTCTCTGCCTAAAGCGGATCATTAAGGTATTTATTATGACGAAAAAAGCTTTAGTAATTTTAGCGGAAGGATTTGAAGAAATTGAAGCTGTAACATCTATTGATATATTAAGACGTTCAGGCGTAGAGGTTACGATAGCTGGTCTTAACAATTTTAAAATGATGGGTACTAGCGGTATAACCATAATTGCCGATAGAACAATGGAAGCAATTACTCCAGATTTCGATGCCTGCATATTACCCGGAGGCTTACCCGGCGCAAAAAATATTGCATCATCAGAAAAAGTAAAATCATTAATTTTAGAGATGAATACCCAAGGCAAAATAATTGCAGCGATATGTGCCTCGCCAGCTATAGTCCTTGCACCTTGGGGAATTCTTGATAATAAAAAAGCAACCTGCTATCCCGGAATGAATAAAAACTTTGGACCGAAAACAACATATGTAGAAGAAAATGTTATAATAGACGGTAATATCATTACCAGCCAAGGCCCGGCTACTTCACTTTTATTCGCATTAAAAATAGTAGAAGAATTAACAGACAAAGAATCAAGTGATAAATTAAAAAAATCTATCTTGTTACTTTGAATAATTAGAGATTTTTCTACAACTTCAACGTTTGAACTCACCGCTTTTCATTATAACATTTGAAATAACCGGATTTTGGAGTGGTGAAGCCGCGGAAAAAGT
>JAGLSE010000064.1 GCA_023135905.1 Candidatus Omnitrophota bacterium | reverse complement strand
AATATAATTCCTTTTGTAGCTAAGATTATAATCATTAAAACAAAAGTAAAATCTCCTAAAATGATTATTCCATTCATTTTTTTAGGCGGATATTTTACTGCTGCAAGGAAAAGGATAAGAATATCATTAGGTAGAGGTACAAAACCAATATAAAGATAAGAAATAACCGGAACCATTTTCTCTAACCATTCTCTTTTTTTAAACACATTAGCAACTTTGTTTAGTTTATTGTTCCATCTTCCTCTAATTAATTCCCTTCCTTTAGAACCAATATAAAACATTATCATGTCGCCTATTGCTAAACTTATTCCTGTTATCAAACATAAATAAACTGGATTCATACCTCCTACAACAAGAGTAATTAAAAGACTAATAAAGGAAATAGAACCTCCTGCAGAAAATCCGCCAAAGAACGAAACCACAAATGCAATGATATATCCATTTCGAACACCAATTTTATTTACTATTTCTTCAGGACTTATAATAAAAAGAAGATTCATCAGAGAAATTACAAAGATAGCTAATATTAAAAAAAGAATTATCTTTTTAATTCTTTTTCTTGTATTCTTCATATTATGTATTTAAAATTAGTAGTTTAAATTACTTCCTAAAAACAACACCTTTTTTTAGCAGGAAAATATTATCAATAAATTCTCAAATCCGATATATGTTTGAATTTATCTCAATATTACTAAATCAATAGGTACTTTTTTAAATATTGCTTTAATTCTATAATAGTATGAAACAACCAGTAATGATAGAAAGAAATCAAGTTACGCAAGCTCAAATTAGAGAGGATCCTGCTAAATGGGGGATTGGAGCAGCAGGGTGGGCTCAAGATAGACCAGTAGATGAATTATCATGTATCCAAAATTATCTTAATTATACTAATCAAATGTCAGAAACATACGGTCATATCTCTGATTACAATATTTTACCAATAAATCTTGGAGCCAGACAAATAGGAAGATATGTTAGAAATATTGCAGATCATTATGCTTCGGTTGAATTATTAAATAGATTGATGCCTAATGCACATATTGAATTTATTAAAGCATATCAAAGAATACAAAGACAACAAGGTGAAGATGATTTGCCATTTAAACCAGATTATATTATGATTTTACCTCAGGCATATGTAAGAAAATCAGAATCTACACTTGAAAAAGAAGCTAAAGGTTTAGATAAAGAAAGTTTAAAAATAGCAGCATATAAATCAAAAAATCTTAATCTGGAATTCTTAGATAATCTAATGGATAACGATAAAGTAATTAAAGATATTTTAGAGATTCAATTTAATGCCTATTTATTCTTTAAAAAATAATGTTTATGTTTTAGCTTTTGTCCTCACTTTCTTCTCCTTTTAGCCCTCGAAAAAAAGGGATATAACATCGGAATTTGTCCGAAGGGCTAAGGGTCCAGATTTTGTGTTTCTTTTTTCTAAAAAAAGAAAATCGAGGGGGTTTTTAGTTAAATATGATCTTTGGTAGATTGTGACTGGATACTTCGTCTAATACTAAGAATGTATTGTAAATTTTGATCTCGTCATAAAAATTCTTCCTTAATTGATTGATAAACTCTCTTAATTCGGAAGAATCCTTTACTATAACTCCTATGTCAAAATCGTAGATTCCAAATTTATTATAGTGATAATAAAAAATTACTTTATTATGCATCTTGAAGTATGATTTTAGTCTGTCTTCTATTTCTTTTGAAGGTCTTCTAAGTTTAATCTGTAAACCTTGCCATTCTAATCCAAAATGTTTATGATTTATTGATATTGAATATCCTAAAATAATATTACTTTTTTCTAGATTTTTAATTCTATTCTTTATAGCATTTGGAGTTAATTTTAGAGCAGATGATAAATCTACATAACTAATCTTCGCATTTTTATTTAACTTTTTCAAGATTTCTATATCTGTTTTATCTATTTTTGGTTGATCTTTGTTTTTACTTATTGAAACAAGTATGTTTTCGTCTATTATTTTGTTAAAAAAATAATTCGATTCTTGAAGATTTAGAAGCATATATCCTCCAATATTCTGTTCAAAATCATTAAAAAATCTACTAATAAACTCATTTACTTCTGAGTTGGTCTTAGAAAATATATCGAATGTTAAACTCCAATTTCCAGACAAGATACCTATCCAACTTATACTTTTTTCATTTTTTAGATATTCAATAATTTGGCTTTCTTTTTCTTTATCAATTTTATCAAACTCAATAAAAACTACATACTGCTGAAATCCTAAAGAATTATAGTTGATAGATGTTACAAAGTCTTTTATTATGTCTTGTTTAATCATATTTTGAATTCTATAATAAACATTTTCTCTTGAAAGTCGAACCTTTTTCCCTATCTGTGATAAAGGTGTTCTTGAATTTTCAAGTAATGATTTTAGTATTTTGCTATCAATTTTGTCCATATTTATGATAATGCAGTTGAGCTATATAAATATTGCGTTTTCATAAAAACATAAGCCCAACTATTTTTTATAGCTTGTGCGTGTTATCTTATTAATTAACCCAAATAGGAGAAAATAAAATGCCACCAAGCGGATTTAGTCAAAAAGCAATAAACGGATTACTTGAATTTGTAAAAGCAAATTATGCGACAATTGCAGATAAATATAAAAATACCTCTTTGTCAGAACAAGAATTTTTAGAAGAAACTTCAAGTAAACTAGAAGAACAGGTTAGAACCACATTAACTGAAACATTTCCGAGTTCAGAAAGACTTAATGGAGGAGTTCAAGGTTTAACAACTTTTGTTGTAGAATGTTATAGAAATCTTGCTCAAGAAATTGTTGAGGGACAAGACAAATATCAACGACCTGTAATTGATGGAAAAGCAATTCAGAAAGAACTTGACCAAATAGGAACGTATTTAGGGAAGTTTAAAATTTAAAAGCCCCTCTTAATAAATTTCGAACAACGAAGTTGTGAGCCTATATGTACGTAGCGCAGGGGAGTTCAGTTTTAAAATCAATATGTTTAAATATACCGCTATATAAAGGTTTTATATGTGGATTGCTAAAATTAAATTGTTAGATAAGAATTGTATTTTTGCTGCAAAAAATAAAAGATATAAAATCCAGTCTTATGAGCACATCCTTACACATTATAAGAAAGGAGGCTCATATTATTTCATGTCTGCACATGTCTTAATAGGTTCCATTGAAAAGAAAAAGAAGTATATTAAAGAGCTAAAAAAAGATAAGCGGATTGAACAATTAGATATTCATGGAGATTTGACAATAGAGTTGGTTAAAAAAAGCAAGTCTGAATTGGATTTAGAAGTTTATGATTCATTTTACAATCCTGAGATAATCTTTGTAAAGCCTGCATTTGTTGATGAAGATGGATGGGAGTATTATGAAATTGGCAGTTGGAATCGAAAAGCAATTGAAAAAATAATAGGTGCTGTCAAAAAGAATTATGAATCAAAACTGCTTAAATTCATCAATACAAAAAATTATGACTTATACCTTCCTAAAATACTGCCAGATTTAAGTATTAAACAAAAAGAAGCAATATCTTTAGCGATTAAAGAAGGATATTATGAATTTCCAAAAAAAACTGAATTGAAAAAATTAGCAGAGATTTCAAAAATCTCATTTTCCACGTTCAGAGAGCATCTTAAGAAAGCAGAGAATAAATTAATTCCTTTAATGCATAAAGAATACATAATAACCGCTAAGTAGCGGGTAAAACTTAATGTTCTAATTTTGATTTCTAATTATCATGAAAACACTTGATAAACTAAGAAAAGAAATATTAAGTTCAAATACATTCAATATATTAGAAATATTAGGTTCAGTTATTAACAAAAAACATCCTTTAGATTATGATGGTTTTGCTAAGTGGAACAGGCAAGATGAAAAAAGTTTTTATAATTTCTTTGATGAATATCATGAATGTTGGCAGAAAATTATTAAAAAGTCAAATTTAAACTTGAGGCATCCAGGCAAATTACTGTTAAGGAATTTTTCAAAAAGAGAGGAGAGATGGTTAAAAGCAGAGAGTGAATTTATATACCTGATAAATGTGGATGATTTAAGTTATGGTATTGCAAGAGAAATTGCTGGCATGATTTATGAGGGTTTTAGTAAACCAAGACAACTTCCAACCAACTCAAGATCTTATGAATGTAGAGGAAGCATGGGTGGAGAAGGTGGAGGCACAAAAATAACTTATTCTGGAAGAAAAAGTTATTATGTTGATTTAAATCAAGGTCTTCCTGTTGATTCAGAATCAGTTATTTTAGAATCTATTATTATGCAGGAATTAAGCTTAGTAACATCCCCTCTCACCCCAAAAGATGTTAAAACAAAAAACTTGATTGGAGGTCCGTGGGCAGAATTAACTGAGAAAGCAGGAAAATATTATGATAAACTCATGAAAGAAAAAGTTTACAAATATTT
>JAGLSE010000063.1 GCA_023135905.1 Candidatus Omnitrophota bacterium | reverse complement strand
TTTTTCGACTAATATCATTTACTACAAAATCATTTATTGTTTCGCCTTCTTTTATCAAACGTCCATTTATCACTACCGACGAGTTTTCATTATCATAAACAATTCCATTAAGAATATATTCCTGAGACGTCTTATTGTCAGTCTTGAATAAGTGACTAAATCTCTCAAAATTATTTTTTTTGATTTTTAAAGCCGAATAAATCGGCAGCATTTCAAATTGCTTACTAAAATAATTCCATAAAAAAAATAGTCCCACGAAAAAAATTAAAAATAAAATCGCGAAATTAGGTTTAATTTTTTTTTTATCCTCAATTTTTGATAATCTCCCTACTTTTAAAGGTAAATCTCTACCTGAACCTGAATCATTTGTTTTCTTGCCTTCCCAGGATTCCGTTTTTTTTAAAGCTTCATAGATTATACTCATATTTTTTTATTTACCTCAAATCTTCTACACAAGATTCAAAAATTTCTCCATCAAAAATATTTTTTTCTTTTACAAATCCCAATAACAAAGCTCTATCACAAAGCATATTAATAAGGCGGGGCACTCCTTTAGAAAATTCATAAATAATTTTATAGCTTTCAGGAAGAACATCAATTTGTACAGCCCCGGCCCTTCTTAATCTAAATTCCACATATTCTTTGACCTCATTTTCTTTTAAAGGAACAAGATTGTATTTAACAAAGATTCTCTGACGAAGTTGTCTTAATTCAAATTTATCAAGTTTTTGAGTCAACTCCGGCTGTCCAGAAAGTACAATCTGCAAAAGTTTATCCTGGGATGTCTCTAAATTTGATAAAAGCCTAACTTGTTCCAATTGCCGAGAAGATAGATTTTGGGCTTCATCAATTATTAATACCGCGTTACTACCGGCTAAACTTATATTTACCAAAAATTTATTTAATTCTTTAATTATGGCTAACCGGTTTTTTCCTTTAGCTTCTAAGCCAAAATCCTCTACTATCGCCTGTAACAACTGAACTTCACTAAAATAAGGATTAAGTATTAAAGATGTCTTAACATTAGGCGGTAATTTATTAAGTAATGTTTTACACAGCGTAGTCTTGCCGGTACCTACTTCCCCGGTAATCAAGATTATACCTTTTCTCTCTTTAATACCGTATAAAAGAGCGCCCAATCCTTCTTTATGAGACGAACCTTCATAAAAAAAATTTGGATCGCTGGTAATGTTAAAAGGCGTACTCTTTAATCCGTATGAGTCTAGATACATAGTTAATATACACCTTAAAGATTAAGTCCAATAATATAATAAACACACCTCTTTAACCTATCGTGTTGGAGTAACTATTGTAGGTGTAATAAATACCAATAAATTTTTCTTAACTTTTGTTGTACTCTTATGTTTAAAAAAGTATCCCAAAAAAGGTATATCTCCCAAAAGAGGAACTTTTTTAACCACATCTGTAGTTTTATCCCGTATTAAACCGGCAATTATCAAAGTCTCCCCATCTTTTATCATAACTTTAGTCTGAGTTTTCTGAGTGGTTAGAACAGGAACTGTGGTAGCTACCCCTGAACCGCTGGTAAATGTCTTATCAGATAATTTTTCGTTTACTTCGGGTTTAACATCTAAAGTGACATATCCTTCTTGATTGATTTGGGGAGTAACTTCTAAAGACACACCATACTCATATTTTTCAAAACCACTTATTTCCCAAGATCCTGTATCTTTGTTATAAGTATAGTTAGGTACCGGATCCTCAGTTTTAACTTTAATAGTTGCAGTTTCATTATCTAAAACAGTTATTTTCGGCATTGATAAAATATTAGTATCCGTATCATCAAAAATAATATCCAAGGTTGCCTGCAAACCGGAAGCATTTAAGGTACCGTAACCTAATGAACTCGTCACGGCTGTCGGCAAAACATCTGCGTTTAAATATTTATTTTGTGAAATTGGAGTAAACGGCCAAGAATGTGAGCGTGTACTGCCAGAAGCTATCCCTGTTATATCCCAATCTATACCTATTTTATGAGTAACATCCAAATCTATTTCTACTATTTTTGCTTCGATTAAAACTTGAGCAGTTATTGAATCTAAAATAACAATTGTTTTTGCTAAATTAGATAAATTAGATTGGACATCAGTAATAACTATAGTGTTGGTCCTCTCGTCAACATTAAGGTTACCTCTTGAGCTTAACATACCTTCTATTGTTGGTTTTATCGTTTCTACTTTGGCAAAACTTAAACTAAACACCCTGGTATCCAAAGCTTCGATCTCTTTAGCTTCTAAAGCCTTTTGCCGTTTCTCAGCTAGCTTTTCTGATGTATCTACCAAAATAATAGTCTCACCAATCCATTCATATCCGTAATTATAAGTTTTCACAATCACATCTAAGGCAGTTACCCAATCCACACTTTCTAAATTTATAGTAACCGGGCCGGTTACTCCCGGGCCGACCACAATATTTACTCGATCGCCTTCTTTACTTGCTTTTTCCGAAATTGATTCTAAAACTATTTTAATGTCAGTATCCTTAAACTTTATAGACGAAATTATACCTTCTTGGGCCAAAACAAAATTAGAAAATAAAACGCAAACGCAAAAACTCAATAAAATAAACTTACCTTTCCTTTTCATTCTTCCTCCAGTTTTAAGGTCGAGACTTCCTTACCTTTTTTCAAGACCACCTCTTTTTCCCCTATTTTTATAATTTTATATAAACCAATTTTATCACCAATCCGTAAAACTTCATCATTAATAATCGCTAGAGATTGCCCATTTTCATAAATTATACCTTTTAAAGACAATCCTTTCACATCAACTTCCTGATAAATCAATATAAGACCATATTTGTTTATTAAAGGCGTAAAAGGATCTCTATCTTGATTGGTATATGAATACACCAATTCTTTTGACAAAACAGGTTTAAGGTTCATCATTACTAACAAAAATGCCAATAATAATATTATTTTTCTTCTACTAATCCGCATATTTCCATCTCAATAAAGATATCTTCATCTTCCGTAGTTATTTCTAAACTTTTTATTTCAACAAAATATTTACTGCTTTGAAGCTGGTCTAAAAAATTTACGAAATTATGAAAATTACTTTTAGATTTAATTTTAATAGGTAATAATTTAAAGTTCTCAAGATTTTCTTGATACTCTTTGAGCTGCCCCGGTGAAATAGTTTTAATTTGTACTCCAAAATCTTTACTTGTTGAAGATATAAATGATATTAAGGTTGAGGATTGTTTGTATAAAATCGATTTATTACGCATCTCTTCTATTTCCTTACTTAAATCATTTTTCTTAGACTCATATATACCTTTGCTTAGCCAGTCTATTTCTATATTTTTAATTTTCTGAGTAAAATCATTTTTCTCTTTATTTAAAACAAAAATTTTCTTTATTCCCATCGGCAATAATACTATCACCTCTAATAGAAAAAATACCGAAACCGCTAAAAAAATGATAAATTGTTTATTGAGCTTTATTTTTTGCATTTCACACTAAATTCTAAAACTTCAATCCCATTAAATTTAATTTGATTTGACCCTGTCATATTAACTTTTTCAAATTTCGATTTGGAATATTCCTTATTTATTAAATTATTTATAAATTTATCCACCGAAACCAAATAATCCTCCTGCCACTTAACAACAAATCCTTTAATCACCATATTTTCTTCGGTAAAACTTAATTTATTAAACCAGATGTTTTTCGGTAAGGATGCATATATTTCATCTAAAATAAGAGCAGTATCATTTTTCGGATTAACTACGTTTTCCAATTTTATCTTTTCTTTTTGCAAATTATTAATATCACTTTTAATTAAGTTAATTGCATTAGACTTAATTTCCCACTCTTTCCATTTATTATTCGTAATATTAACACTGCGAATTTGACTTATAATAAAAAACTGAAGCAATAATAAGACAATAAAAATACAAATATTTGATAAAATAACCAGAGGCGTGAAAGAAATTAATTTTTGTGAAAATGAACCCGAAGATTGTTCTTTTTTAGGGTTTAAATTAATAATTATTTTAGAAAATCCGTTTGAAAAATCTTTTTTATTTAAAATTTTAACCATTGTTATATTTGATTATAAAATTATTTAGAATTATAAAAGATCTGTTCCCTTAAGTATTTAAACCAAAAACAACAGAAAAGTTATCCTTAAAAGAATTCAATTTACCAACGGAAACATCCTCTTTTAAACCGTTCCATTTATCTGCAGGCACTTTTATAGCACTTATTTTTGTACCTAAAGATTTAGAAAAAATATCTTCCAATCCTTCAACTGAAAGCAAACCTCTATTAATAAAAAGGATATCTATTTGTTCGCCCTTATTTACTTCAAAATAGTCAAAAGAACTTTTAAGCTCTCCGCAAAGATTAGATATATTATCCTGTGCTAACGACAAAAAATCTTCTTTATTCTCTGATAATAAAGCCCAATTTTCTACATCATCTATGTGGATATCTCGCACCCTGGATACAACTTCAAAAATATCTTTTATACTAAATTTAATATCCCGAGTAAGATAAGGGAACCCTTTATTTAATATACTCATTACTGAAAAATCATATCCCAAATCTAACACACAAGCATTTAAATTTTTGTTTTCCTCAGGATAAGCTTCTAAAAAAAAGTTAATAAGAGCGATGCTATCCAAATCAATCTCTGACACATCTAAACCTGCTTTTTCAAAACTTTCTAGAATTGGGTCAATAACGTCTTTTTTAGCAACTGCTAATATAATAAATATTTCTGAGGGATTTATTTCTTTTAAGACAAAAAAATCAAAATATACTTGATTTGAAGGGAAAGGTATATATTTGTTTAACTCAAATGTTAAAGCTTGCCTTATTTTTTTTTTATCCATTTTTGGAAAAGAAAAATATCTTACCAAACAAAAAGGATTTTTTAATGTAAGCTTTACTTTTTTTGAAGATATCTTTTTATTTTCCCATATTTTTTTTAATAGCTGAGGAAGGTCTCTATTTCTTTCAATAAAATATTTCTGAGCTGTCCCTTGCTCAAACAGCAATCCTTTTACATTATAACTGTCTAAACTAATTCCAGTAAAATTTTTTGATCCTATACCAAAAAATTTATTCTGTAGAAGGGTCTGTAACACTTGCTTCTCCACTAGAGTTATATCTTATAATCCCGGACTCATCTAAAAAGAAATACCTTGATCCCGTTTTACCCAGTCTTTCCGGATTAGCATTCACGATAAAGGTATCTTCATCAATTCGCTGATAAACATATAAATAGCCCGATTTAGACCCTTGAGCTAAAGACGCACTAATATATTGAGACATATCCGCTAAAGCCAAAGGATATTCCTTATCATTATCATTGTAATACATAATAAAAGTCGTATATAATCCCTTCAAATTAACAATTGTCGTTGCTTCATTTGATGTCACCCTAGACCTTATCATACTGGGAATAGCTACTCCGGCTAGTATCATAATAACTGCCAGAACCATCATTATTTCAATTAACGTAAAACCTTTTCTAGACTTCTTCATAGTTTATAAATATAAATTACTTATGTTTTATTTTTATTAAATCTCAGTTAAATTTATGATAGTATACATATCCAAATTTGTCAATTTTTCTCTTAACTAATTAGTTTTTTATTGCCTAAATTAAAACTATTCATTATTCAAAAAAATCCGAAACATAAAAGAAAGCATTGAATCCATTACTTTTCAAACTTTTAAATTACTATCAGACAAAATAGGTTCAAACGATTTTGGCTGATAGTTTATTTTTTTAAAAAATAATAAATATGACTTCTATTGTAGTTAAGTTTTTCTGCAATACTATCAACGGTAAACCCTCTGGAAACCATCTGCTGAATCAAATATCGCAAAGCATTCTTTTCTTCTATATCATTAATTCTTTTTTTATTAGAAAATGCTTCTATTGCCTGTTCTAAATCAAAAAGAGGATTTAATAAAGATTGAGAATCCTTTAGTTTATCTTTAAAAAATATTACGGCCCTAGAATGAAATGATTTAACAGCTGCTTTATTTTCCATTACATTTTTATATTCTATATCATATGAGTCCTCTACCAATTTTCTATATATTTTTTTCGCGTCTCCTAATTTGCTACTTATAACATCCAAAACTAATTTTCCATTTATTAAACTACTTTTTATCGATTTTATATATACATCCAAAGAATGCCATCTATATAAAAAGGGTGTACTGGAAAGATTTGCTTTATAGGCGTTTAAATGAATATACAAGGACGCTACCAAAAGATAACTGTCGTTACCGCACAAAAAAGCTCTATAGGCCCCACAAAAAACATGCCCTTTCCTTTGATATTTTTTATTAAAATATTGGGCATAACTCTGAAACAGTGATTTCATCGCTTTATCCAGATTTCTTTGTTTTATTTTAAGAAGAATATGCAAATGGTTAGTAAGAAGAGAAAAACAAAAGATTGAAAGATTAAATTCATGTTTTATTTTTTTCAATAAAAAAAGAAATCTCAAATAATCATTTTCTTCTAAAAACAAAACTTCTCTTCCCGGTGCTCGTTGAATAATATGATAAATCGTTTCTTCTAAAATAATTCTTCTTCCTGTCATAATTGCTACTCTAGTTTTCATATTTGAATTATATCAAATTTATTTCTTTTATCTACCCCCCCCCTTATCAGACAAAACCGTTGACAACGGTTTTGTCTGATAAGGGGGGATAAAAAAAGCGGTGGAAAATCCACCGCTTTTTTAAAACTTTTAAATTAATATTACTGAGCTTCTGAGAAACCACCTACAACTGCTGCACAATTAACTGCATGTGCTATCGGAGCTGCTGTACTAACAGCATCTGATCTACACAGTACGCCAGATTCATCAATATAATATGTATTTGCCTGCGCAACATTTACAGGCACTGCTGTCGCAACAAACTGTGTGCCAGTATTTACTGGCACTGCATAAGTATACCCTTGTTTTGTTCCAGTTGCCAAAGTTGCATCAATATAAGGGGGCGTAGCACCTCCCAATAAAGCCAAAGTACCATATGTAGTATTTGTAGCTCTATACTGAATCTGTGCCGCAGCAAGAGTATGCAAAGCAGATGCAGCCGCTGCTCCCTGCGCTGATATACGGGCCCTTAAAAGATTCGGAATAGCTATAGCAGCTAATAAAGCGATGATAGCAACAACAATCATAATTTCAACTAAAGTAAAACCTTTTCTCGTTCTCATAATAAAGCCTCCTGTTTAATCGGTTAAGATCTCTTTTTTTACCAATTCTCACCTCCTTTTTCAAAAAGCGATCTTCTAAAATATAATAAAATAATAACTATAAAGACTACAATTCATATATAACACTAATAATCTTGAATGTCAATATTAGTGGGCTCCGCCGATATATTGTGTTATTTTTATTATTGGTAAAAACAATGATATAACTATTCCTCCTACTATTACACCTAAAAAAGCAATAACTACCGGCTCAATTAAGCTGGATAATCCGCCAATCATTGATTCGGTTTGTTCTTCGTAAAACTCTGCTATTTTAGATAACATTGCTTCTAATCTTCCGCTTTTTTCACCTATCGAAATCATTTTTGTAACCATTGGTGGAAAAACTCCAGTACTTTCCAAAGGTAACGATAAAGGCTGCCCCTCCTGGATAAACTTCTTAGATTCCATAACCGCATCTTCAATTACCTTATTTCCCGAGGTTTTACCAACAATATCTAAACATTTTATTATCGAAACACCACTTTTCACTAAAGTAGTAAAAGTACGGGCAAATCTGGCTATAGCAATTTTTCTTATTAATTCCCCAAAAACAGGCAATTTAAGCATTAATTTATCCATATTTTTCTTGCCTTTAGATGTCTTAATTATTTTCTTAAACAAAAAAGAACTTATTATGCCAAACGCCAACATAAATATTAAAGTCTCTTTTCTCCGAAGTAAATCTGATATATTTATCAAAATTTGAGTAGGTAAAGGCAAGGCACCGCCTAATGAATCAAATATTTCTTTAAACGTAGGTATTACCTTAAACATTAAAAACGCGGTTATAGTTATTGCCATTAAAACAATAATAACCGGGTAATACATAGCAGAAACCACTTTTTTCCTCAAGGAACTACTTTTTTCTAAATAGATAGATACCCTATCTAAAATCTCAGGCAAATTACCCGAAGCTTCGGCTGCTTCAACCATACTAAGGTAAATGTCAGGAAAAACATCTTTATGTTTGGAAAAAGCGCCCGAAAGAGAAGCCCCTTCCTTAACATCTTGCAAAGATTTAGCTATAACTACTTTAAAATACTTGTTTTCAACCTGTTCTTCCAAAATACTTAAAGACTCAACTATAGAGATTCCGCTTTCTACTAAAGTGGTAAACTGACGAGAAAATATAACTAAATCATCAGTTTTAACTTTACCTCTTGATTTAGCATTTAATTTATTTTTAGCCTTTTCAATAGAAAAAATTAAATATTCCTGTTTATGGAAATGTTCAATAAGTTTATCTTGAGATTCAGCTTCTATTGTACCTTTTACTACTTTTCCTCCTTTATCTTTAATTACATATGTAAATATGTTTTTATTATTTTCTTTTTTCATCTTTATTCCTTAACAATAATGGCGCTATTCATAATATGATCAGCACCTGACCTCAACGCTTAAAAAGTGATTATACCAATAAAAAAATAAATATTTTCAATCTGTGTAATTAAGGATTGTCGCATTTTTCAACAATCTCATAATATCTATTTCGAAATCATAGAATGATTAATCTTAATCAGATGTAACTCGTATAACTTCCTCAAGTGAAGTTATACCTTCAATACACTTGACAAAACCGTCTTCTTTTAAAGTATCATAATCTCTATATTCTTTCGCGTATTTAGTTATCTCTTCTTCTGAAGCATGCTCAACGATCATTGCTCTTATCTTATCATCTAAAAGTATAACTTCTAAAATAGCTACTCTTCCTTTGTATCCCGTATGACCACAAGAATCACATCCCTTCGGTTTATAAAAGTTTACCACACCTCCATGTTTATGACAAAAGAAATTTATATTCAGACTGTTCAAAGTGGCTTCATCTATCGTATATTTTTCTTTACACTGAGAACACAATTTTCTCACCAATCTTTGAGCAGTCGTAGCCCTCAAAGAAGATGCCAACAAAAACGGTTCGACACCCATATCTTTTAATCTAGCTATAGCACCTACAGCACTATTTGTATGCAAAGTTGAAAAAATAAGTTCACCCGTTAAAGAAGCTTTTATCGCGATATCCGCAGTTTCAGCATCTCTTATTTCTCCCACCATTACAATATCCGGAGACTGCCTTAAAATAGATCGCAGCCCTTCTGAAAAAGTTAAACCTATATCCGAATTTACCGGGATCTGCGTAATTCCTTCTAAAAGATACTCTACTGGTTCTTCAATAGTTACAATATTCTTTTCCGGTGTATTTATCTGACTTATAATTGAATATAAAGTTGTCGATTTTCCGCTTCCTGTAGGACCTGTTACTAAAATTATACCAAAAGGAGAATCAACTGATTGCCGAAATGTTTTTAAAGGTTTTTGAGAAAACCCTAATTTTTCCAATCCTGCTGCCAAATTCTGTTTATCCAAAACTCGTAAAACAAATTTTTCTCCATGATTTGCCGGTAAACTTGATACTCTAAAATCTATCTCTCTATTTTCAAATCTTACTTTAAACCTTCCGTCTTGAGGCAGGCGTGATTCAGCAATATCCAAAGACGATATTATTTTCAACCGTGCCAGTACCGCTTGTTGATTTTTTTTAGGAAAACTAAACTCTTCTACTAAAAGCCCATCTATTCGATATTTTACTAACAATTTATCTTCGTAAGGCTCAATATGAATATCTGAGGCTCCTTTTTTTAAAGCATTATAAATTATTACATCAATAGCCCTCACTATAGGAGACCGTTTACTTTCTGAAATTAAATTTTCAAGATTTCCCTTTGTATCATTCAAATCTTCTATATCTATCTCAACAGTATCTTCAAATCTATTAACAATATGGTCTGCTGATTTATATAACTCTCTAATAGCTTTAAAAATATCCTCTTCTCTGGATAAAACCAAATCTACTTTTTCTGAACCGGTCATAATTTTAATATCATCATAAGCCATAATATCTAAAGGATTAGAGGTTGAAAGAGTTAAAACATTACCTATCTTACATATAGGCACTACTTTATATTTAATCGCTGTATCTTTAAATAACAAATCCTTGTTTTTCGCCGGAACTTTGAATCTTTTTAAATCTAAAAACGGTATTTTCAACTCTTGAGAAAATAGAAGTAGCAATTCTTCTTCAGTTATTAATTTTTTTTCTATTAATATACCTTTAAAATCTTTATAATCTTTTGCTCCTTTCGAAAGTAGTGAAATATATTTTTGGTCTACCTCCTTATTATTTATAATATAAGTTAATATTTTTTCTCTTATGGACATTTTATCCTTTATTTAAGAGGCTCATCCGCGCTTGTAGTTTTCAATACTTCTTCCAGACTAATGATTCCTTTTTCTAATTTTACTATCCCGTCCTCCCGAAGAGTCCTCATCCCTAATATACGAGACTCCCTTTTAATTTCACTCTCAGGAGCGCAGCCAATTATCAACCCCTTTAGCTTAGGTGAAACTTGCATATACTCACATAAGGATATCCTTCCTTTATATCCTATATTTTGACAATGTCTGCAACCCTTTGGTTTATAAATAACAGCATCTTTATTTATCAAGTATTCTTTCCTAATCGTATAAGACATTTCTAATTTTTCTTTACACTTATCACATAACTTCCTTGCTAATCTCTGAGCCTGTGCTCCGACCAGAGTAGAAGAAAGCAAAAAAGGCTCTACACCCATATTCACCAGCCGAGTAACGGTTCCAGCACTAGTTGTGGTATGTAAAGTAGATAAAACTAAGTGGCCGGTTAAAGCTGATTTAACTGCCATATCAGCAGTATCACCATCTCTAATCTCACCTATCATGATAATATCAGGATCTTGCCGAAGAATAGAACGCAAACAAGACGCGAAAGTCAAATTAATAGCCGGATTGATATTAACCTGATTAATTCCTTTAAGCTGATATTCTATAGGGTCTTCTACCGTTACAATATTTTTTTCCGGACTATATATATGATTTATAACCGAATACAAAGTGGTAGTTTTTCCTGCTCCTGTTGGTCCACAGGTAAGTATCATCCCATGAGGATGAAGACTGTCTTCTTTAATCTTTCTTAAAACGTCATCTTCGAATCCTAAAGTATCAAGATTCAAATTAGCTGCCCCCTTATCTAAAACTCTTATGGCAATTTTCTCTCCTAAACTGGAAGGTAAAATTGATACACGAAAATCAACATTTCTATCTAAAACCTTACAACGAAACCTGCCGTCCTGAGGTAATCGATATTCCGCTATATTTAAATTACACATTACTTTTATCCTAGACACAATGTAAGGATGTGTCTTCTTGGGAAAAATTTCTAATTCCACTAATACCCCATCTATTCTTAATCTAATTCTACTTTTATTTTCTAAAGGCTCTATTAAGATATCCGAAGCGTTTTCTTCAACTGCTCGTCTAATAAAAAAATTAGTAAATTTTATAACCGGAGCTTCCTCTATACACTGAACCTCTTCATTATCGGAAAAACCTTTTTTATCTTGACTTATAATTTTTAAATCTTTAAACTCTTGATCTTTTATTATATTTTCAATTGTTTCCAGGGGAGCTTTAGCGTAATATTTGGAAATAGCATCTTTTATTTCTGAAAGAAGAGCAATAACCGGATTAATCTCAAAGCCGCTGATTTTTTTTAAATCATCAATAACTAAAACATTTAAGGGATCTCCCATAGCTAAAGTCAAAGTATTACCTATTTTACCTATAGGCAAAACTCGATAATTTTTAGCAATTTTTTCCGGAATTAATGATATTATTTCTTTCGGTATCTTTAGATTAAGAATTCTTACCGGGGGTATTGAAAGATAAGTTGATAAAAAGTTTATTATTTGTGTTTCCTTAAAATATCCTGTTTTCACAAGGACTTCCACTAAAGAACCACCTACTGTTTTATGGGTAACTAAAATTTTTCCCAAATCTTCTTTAGTAATAAAGCCTTTATTAATTAAAAAATCAGTAAACATTACCCTTTTTATTTAAGTATACTCTACATAACTCTAATAAATAAATTTATCTTTATTCACGCAAACGATAACCCATATATATATTTATACAAAATAATTTTTAAATAAAATATTCCATACAAAATTGAATGTATAAAAATTAATTGTGAGTTAAACCGTTTAATAAAATTTATCTATACAGTTTCTTATATCCGAAGGCGTGCTCACAAATATTTGGATATCACAACCGGTTAAGTCTTCCAAATCTTCTATAGCATGATCATTTAAAGGATTAGCCATTGCAATAGTTAAGGTTTTACCGATTTTATCTATAAGGACCAAACAATAATGACTGCAAACATTTTTAGGAACAAGACTGACCACTTCCGCGGATATTTCATAATTTTCCAAAGGCAAATAGGGAAATCCATACTGGAGAGATAAACAATAGGCGATATCCTCTTCTTTAGCAAACCCAAGTTTTACAATTATTTCCCCAATAAGACCTTGTTCCTGCTGGTGAATTTCCAGAGATTTCCGAAGTTGAGAGTTTGTTATAACCCCTCTTTCAACTAAAAGTTGTCCTAAAGGCTTATCTATTCTTTTATGGGATCTCATTTATTTTCAGAAGCGCCGTCATTTGTCAATGCGAACGTCATAATCTCTGCGGCAGTAATACCATTTATAGGACTTGCGGCAACAGAAAAAGTTAATTGAACTTTATCCCCAAATACAGGAATCAAACTCTCTTTAACCGTAATAGCCATTTCTTGAGACTGTCGTTTATTACTTTCCATCAAAATAGCCCCAAAAATATTTGACTTTATTCTTCCGGCAATATCTATTGCCCTTAAAGAATGTTTAAACATAACGGATATTTGTTTGAGTATCTTCTCGGATTCTATTAAACCAAACTTTTTTTGATACTCATCATAATTATCTATTTTCATAACAATAAAACCACACGGCCTTTGATAAACTGTAGCTCGTCTTATTTCCTCATCCAGCCTTTGAACAATCATCTTTTCATTATAAAGGTTGGTTAAATAATCTCTAATTTCCAGTTCTTCAATCTTTGTTGAAAGCCGTTCATGCTCCCAAACAAGACCGACATCTTTAGAAAACAAATTTAATACGTCTTTATCATCAGAACTAAAAGACCAGCATTCCTTATCATTACCAATACCCACCATCCCGATAACTTCACCTTTTGAAAAAATAGGTATAATAGCAAAGTTAATTACATCTAAATTCTGAGTCCAAAACAAATTATTGTTATGTTTGTTATCTTTATCAATTAACACAGTTTTCTTTATATTAGAAAATTCTGTTTTTTTAGAACTAATAAATTCTTCCAATTTTTCAATTTTTATACTTACAGCTGAAATTATTTTTATCTCGCCCAAACTACTTTCTTTCAACCCGCAAAAACAAAATTTAGCTTCTAAAAGTTGCTGTAAATGCTCAACTAAAAATTTAACAACTTCCTCTCCGGGAGAATTTTTAGAAAACAAATCATTAGCTTGTAATATCGTCGAAAAAATAAGTACTTTTTTAGAAACTTCTTTATTTAATTCACCAGTAACGCGGCTAAAATCTTTCATTTGTTCAAGGCCGTCTTTAACCTTGCTAGACAACAAACTTATCATATTATCCAAACTATTCACTTCATTATCAACAGAAGGAATATTTTCACCTATAGCTATTAATGTGTTTTTTGAGTCATTATACATTTTAGATACTGAGGAAAAAACTTCGGAAATAATACACCAGCCTAAAAAAACAAGAATTGATAAAATTACCATAGCCGGTAATGATATAATATAAAAACCATAGATATAGTTAACAAAAATCAAAAAAGGAATTAAAGAAACCAAAGCTACCCCAATCCATTTTCTTCTAGCTAAACTTAGATTAGTCATTGATTTTTTCCCCCATATAAATTTATTACGACAGAAATATTATTTGTTTAATTAGAGGCTTCAATAGTTTCATTAACCAAAGTATCAATTAATTCCTTTACTGTAACAATCTTTTGAATCTTTGAAACATTACTGCCGCAAAACACCACAGCGTTATCCAAATCTCCAGCAGCAGCATTAAATAAAGCTTTAGCAATACAATAAGGAACTCTCAAAGGATCACAAGTTATTAGACATCTGTAATTACACCTAACCGGAACTTTTTCCCCTTTCATTACTCTATCTATTAAATCTGTTTTTATTGCTCTTCCCGGCATTCCTACGGGACTATCTATAATAACTACGTCTTCATCTTTAGAAGATATATACAGCTCCTTAAATTTAGAAGCAACAGAGCATTCAACCGTCGCCACAAATCGTGTACCAATTTGAACACCTTTTACTCCTAATTTTAAAAATTTAGCAATATCTTTTCCTGTAAATATACCTCCGGCAGCTATTACAGGTATATTAATATTAAAATCTTTTTCAAAATCTTTTGTTATTCCTAAAACATCTGTAACCAAATTTTCAAGAACAGGTACTTTACCTAATTTTAATTCTTCAGAATTAAACCCTAAATGCCCCCCGGCTAAGGGACCTTCTACCACAAAGGCATCAGGGGAAATATTATAACGTTTTTTCCAAGCTTTAATAATTAAAGCTGCTGCCTTGCCTGAAGACACAATTGGTATCAACTTTATTGATGAACCTTTAATATACTCAGGCAGCCTAAGCGGCAATCCCGCGCCTGAAATTATAAAGTCAGCTTTTTCTTCAACGCTAGTCCTAACCAAATCTTCATAATTAGTCAAAGCTACCATAACATTGACACCCACAACACCGTCTGTCAACTTTTTAGCTTTACGTATTTCATTTTGTAACCCTGTTTTAGAAGCTAGGACATAATTACTTTCATTGATATCACTACCGTAACCCAAACCGACACTAGCAATAACTCCGGCACCGCCGCAATTAGCCACTGCGCCAGCCAACGAAGCCGTAGAAACCTTAACACCCATACCTCCTTGAATAATAGGTATTTTTATTTCTAAATCCCCAATTCTAAGAGAATCCAGTTTATCCAAAATATGCCTCCTAATTTTAATGTAACTACATTTATATGTATTAATTAACTAAATCAATTAATCTAATCAAAAAAAAATTATTTCTATTTGTCATATCCACAAAATTTATCCAAAATTATTAACAATATAAATTTAAAAAACTTTTTTCTTTTATATATATTTATTATTAATCCACTTAAAATAAAATAAATTTCTATCTTTATCTTTTTCTATTCTAACAGCAAATAAATAAATTAAAATAAAAATAATTTACTTTATTTTATGTTAAATATTAAACAATACGTTTAATGACTGTAAACTTAACCATTTAATAATTCAAAATTAAAAAAATATCCATTCCAGCTGTTAATATCTTTAGATTATCCAGTATTTCCCACATATTTACGAGTTTGAGAATATCTTTATCCATGACCTCCTTGATTTAAAAGGACTGTTGTAAAATGTAACATTCCCTGATTATATTAATTGAAAACATTACAATAAATCATTTATACGGTCAATATCAACATACTTTTCTATTAAGGTTTCAATCTTGGATATCTTACTTTTATCTTCTGAACGAAGCTTAAATATCAAATTATTAATTTCTGAAGCAACCGCAAAAGAATCTTCTTTTACCAATATAAGAGGAATATTTGATCGTTTAAGTAAATCCATTATTTTTCTATGCGGTCTTATCCCGCAAGTAAAAATTATTGCCGATATAGAAGGATCTATACTTTTTCCTAAAATATGGCCGCTTAAAGCTGTTAAAATTAAATCTTCTCTATTCCCGGGAATTATTAAAAGGGTATGTCCTGTGAAATAATCTAATGCTTCATGGGGCAGCATATCACCAATAATAAATTTTCCTACAATATTATGCAGTCCTCCCTTTCCAGATAACAGTTCTCCTTTAAGGTCATCAAGTAATTCAGCAACAGAAGGGTTCGATAAAACATTATCATGAGGGATTACTCCAAAAACTTCTATATTTTTTCTAGCAAGCCCTTTCCTTACAAGCTTAGATACTTTTTCGTATTTTTCAGGCAATACTTTATTTATAATTACCCCTAATACCTCAACATCATCTTTATCAAACTTTGATTTATTAAGCATAATTTCATCTATAGCCCGGCCAATTCCTCCCGGAGAAACAATAATAACTTTGGCTCCCAAAAGTTTAGATACAACAGAATTAGACATATCAAAAACTGCCCCCACTCCAGCATGGCCGGTTCCCTCTATTAAAAAAAATTCTTTATTCACCTTTAAATTATTATAAGCATTTTTAACTTTTTCAATAAGATCTTCCTGTTTACCTCTCAAAATATATTTTTCGGTAAAACCTCTCGGTATAGCAATTGGGCTCATATGTTGTGATTTATCTTTAAAATCAAAAATCTCTTTCATCAATACAACATCTTTATCTATTTTTTTACCTTCTATTAAGCGGTATTGCTGACCTACAGGTTTCATATATCCAATTTTTTTATTACGATTAAAAAATGCTTTAAGCAATCCCAAAGATACTATAGTCTTGCCGTCATTTTGACGAGTCGCGGCAACATAAAGTTTTTTCATTTATATCCCCTTATTTATAAATCCTAAATTCTAAACCTTAAACAAAAACAATAAACTATATGCAAAAAATATAAATACTAAAAAATTCCAAATTCAAACCAAAAACCGCTAATAGCTAATAAACTATAGATGAATAATTATAAAGTAAAAATAATTCCCCGACTAAAGTCTGTAGATTATTTTATACATCTAAATCATAAAGTTTATCAAAGTCTTCTTTTTTCTCTAAAGCAATAACTTTTACATCGGGAGATATTTGTTTTATAAGCCGGCCTAAAACTTTTGCCGGTCCGACAACAAAAAACGTATTAACACCTTTATAAACCATATATTCCACACACTTTTCCCATAATACCGTATGGGTAAGCTGATCAACTAAACATTTCTTAATTTCATTACCATCAACCGCTTCTTTTGCCATAATATTATTTACTATAGGTATATGAGCTTTACTAAATCTTAAATTATCGGCATATTTATCTAATATTATTCTTGCCGGCTCCATAAAGGGAGAATGGAAACCCGCACCGGTATCAATTTCTCTTATTTTTATCCTACTATTATATTTATTATTTTTTAAAATATTTTTAATATTTTCTTTATCTTCTTCTTTTACAGAAACAACCATTTGTTTAGAAGAATTGATATTAGCAACATAAAACCCTTCTTTCTCACCAATACTCCTTATCTGATTTTCTTTCAACCCAATAACAGCCAACATAGAAGATGGATTTTTTCTTGCTGCCTCAATGGTAGCCTCTGCTCGAACCTTAACAAAATTCACTGTATCCTCTAAATTTAAAGTTCCTGAAGGATAAAGACAAGAATATTCCCCTAAACTTAATCCTGAAAAGTAATCAACTTTTATCCCACTAATTTTAAATAATTCATAAGCTGCCAAAGAAACCGCTATAACCCCTAATTGCTGGTTATAAAGTTGGTTCAATTCTTGTTCTTCGTAAAAACAAATTCTAGATATGTTTATACCTAAAATTTTATCTATTAACAAAAATATTCTTTTAGCCTCGGTAAAGTTTTCATACAAATCTTTTCCCATTCCTTCATATTGTACCCCTTGTCCAGAAAAAACTACAGCATTCATAATTTCACAAAACCCCAAATTTTCTATTAAAAATATTTTTAATTTATCCTTTATTTAGATAAAATTTTCTCAGTTTCTTCAATTCCGATTAACAAATCCTTCCAATCCAAATTTATAATTTTTTCTTTACCCCTTTTTTTTATACCCTCTACAACAGCTTCTTCACTAACTCTTAATAAAGGAATAATAGGGTATCCAGCCTAAGTATTTAAACCGGCAGCAATCGCGGCTTCAGTACAAGCTTCATTGCCCTGCAAGAATATCAATTTATCTTTTCCTTTATTTCCCAAATTATCTTTTTTTAATAAAGCGCCATTACTTTAATAATGTTTTCTTTTACAGTTTCACTGGATTTTTTAAGGGCCAATTTCTCTTCTTTAGTTAATTCAAGCTCAATTATCTTTTCTACTCCTTTACGGGAAAGTTTTACAGGAACACCACAATAAACATCTTCTAATCCATATTGCCCGTTAAGATAAACACTGCACGGTAAAATTTTATTTTCATTGTAAAGAATACTTTTAACCATCTCAACAGCAGCAGCTGAAGGCGCATAATAAGCTGATCCCATCTTAAGTAACCCCACAATTTCAGCTCCGCCGTTTTTAGTTCTCTGATTAATTTCTTCAATCTTTTTTTTTGAAAGAAGTTGTGTGATCGGTATACCATTAACTGTCGCATAATGTGGTATAGGCACCATAGAATCTCCATGGCCTCCAAAAACCATAGCTTGTACTTGATTAGATGTTACTCCCAAAGCTTGGGAAATAAAATACCTATACCGAGCTGAATCTAAAATTCCGGCCATACCTATAACTCTTTGCCCCGGGAATCCTGATATTTTAAACGTCAAATAAGTCATAACATCTAAGGGATTAGTAACAATTATAATTATCGCGTTAGGACTTAAATCTTTAACGTTCATTACAACTTCATTTACTATCTTTGCATTTATGATTTGTAAATCATCTCGACTCATCCCCGGTTTTCTGGCCATACCCGCAACTATAACAATAATATCACTATTTTCTGTATCTTTATACTCATTAGTACCGACAATTTTAGAAGTAAACCCTTCAACCGGGGCAGATTCCATAATATCTAAAGCCTTACCTTGAGGCAACCCTTCGACTACATCCAATAACACAACATTTGCTATATCTTTTTCTACAATACGCTGCGCACAAGTTGCTCCTACAAATCCAGCACCAACAACTGTTACTTTATTTTTCATAATACCTGCCTCTTTAAAATATTTCCGAAATAAAATATCCCTAATTTTACCACTTCTGCTCTTATACTTTATAGAATAAATACAAATATAGCATAATATTATCTAATCAGCAATATTTCCGCGAAAAGATAGAAAACTCAGATTACACATCATACCCCCTAAAGGACTAATACTAACTTTTTTGTATAGCGAAGCCGAGATCTACCAGCGGGAATAAAAAAGCTACTTCTGGTTAAACAGGACGTTTTTCTTTACAAAAAAAAAACTAGAAACAAATTATATTTTATTAAGCTTACTTTTAAAAATATAACCAATATCTTTTAAAATATTAAATTAATTTTTCACCACATTTTCATGTTTTTCTTTTTTAGTATCCCCTTTTCCTTTTTCCATTTTATACTAAAATTAAATCCTATTTAAGCAAATCCCCTACTAAACTCCAATTTCTTTTGAACTTTCCCATAACCCATGGATATTGCAATAACTCACAGCTATAATAGTTCCGGGCTTATCGCTTTGAAAATTTAAGGTTACTTTAGGTTCCGTATAAATACCGCTGGTATTAGGACCTTGAATCGAAGCACCGTGGGAATTAAATTCATATTTACCTACTTGGTAAGGAAATTTTTCTCCTTTGGGAAGAAAATATATTGTAATCCCTACTATATGGTGTTCAGAAGTATTGGGATGAGCAATTTCTTTGCCCACACTTATAGTAATAGGAACAACTTCTCCTTTACTTATAAAATCCGAGCTTTCGATAACAGGGCTATGTTTCTCTAATTTCCAATCAGCTTCTTGAAATAAATCTTTTAATTTTGCCATATTATACCTCCTTTATACATAGGAACTTAACCCTAATTTTAATTTATATTCTCAAATACAATATTTTTATAATATATTTATTCTGGTTTTAAAAAGCCTCTAAGTAAATCACCTAGTCCCTCTTTTTTCTGACTTATTTCCTCACCATCTAACTATCAAACAAAACAAGTTCAAACAATTTTGTTCGATAAGGAAAGAATTTATTGTCCAAAAACATTAATAGCCTCAGATATTAATAATACTTAATCAACTACCCCGCAGCAAGCTACGGGGGTATCGAAGGGTTCCCCTAAATAACTTTTCCGCGGTAAACCGCGGGGAATTAAACCCGAGATCCTTCGATTCGTTTTTCTCGCTCAGGATCAATTCGCCTACAGATTTTTCTCCGAAAAATCTAAGTCTCATTGATTAAAATCTGGGACCATTGATAAACACTCAATTTATACCTGTTGAACTTCCTTTA
>JAGLSE010000062.1 GCA_023135905.1 Candidatus Omnitrophota bacterium | reverse complement strand
CTCATAGGACAAGAACCACAAGCACCCGTTAAGCGAACTTTAACTATACCGTCTTCAGTAACTTCTACCAACTCTACATCTCCACCGTCATCTTGTAGCATCGGTCTTATTAACTCTAAAGCTTTTTCTACTTTCTCTTTTAACATACAATTCTCCTTTTCAAATGTTAATCTTAGTAATTTATATTATAACCAAATCACCTGTTATAAATACCCAATAAAACTCTCTGTCCTTATACACTTTTTATCACACCCCATTTCCAAACATAAACTTTTCATTGCTTCTACCATTTTTGGAGGTCCTAAAATAAAAAAAAATCTTCCTTTAAAATCTTTGGTTTTTTCTAAAATCAAATCTTTATTTATAAAACCTAAAATAAACCTTGAGTCTATTGGTTCGCTATCTGTTATCACATAATATATTTTTAGATTATATTTATTTTTTCCCCAACAATTAAGTTCCTCTTTAAAGGCGATATCTTCTTCTGTTCTGTTAGAATAAAAAATAATTATATCCGTATCCTTTTTTTTCTCAATAATATCTTCTACAATAGAGATTACAGGTGTAATACCTATCCCGCCAATTAAAAAACAAATTTTTTTATCAGTATCTTTAACTATACAATTACCAAAAGAAAATTTAAATAAAACTTTATCCCCTATTTTTAAATCAATCAATTTCTTAGAAAACTGACTATCACTTATTCTTTTAGTGACTTCAATATAGTCTTTCCCTGGAGAACAAGAGAACGAAAGATATTTATTTAACGCTTTATTACCTAAATTTTTCTCATCAAAAATAACTTGACTGAATTGACCTGGTATAAATTTAATTTCTTCTTCGGAAACAAACCTAAAAGTTTTAATATCAGAAGTTCTTTTTATCTTCTTTGATAAGACAGCTTTTACTAATTTAGCCATTTTAATCAATTTCTCCTAAAAACCGCAATATGTTTTTCTTTATTTTATCCCGTATCTCTCTAAAGATTTCAATTCTTTTTTCTTCAGTTCCCTCTGCCAAAGCCGGATCATATAAATCCCAATGTACTACATTGTAATCCCCAGGAAATACCGGACAAACCTCTTTTGAGTTATCGCATACAGCAATAATATAATTAAAATCATTTCCCAGGAAATCATTAAGATGATTTGATTTTTGCCCTGAAATATCCACACCTATTTCCTTCATCACTTTAATAGAAAAAGAATTAACCTCTGTAGGAATAGACCCTGCACTAAAAACCTCAAATCTTTCTCCCCCAAAATATTTCATTAACCCTTCAGCCATTTGACTACGACAAGAATTACCTGTACACAAAAATACGATTCTTTTTATCTCATTTTTATCATTAAAGAATTTTTCATATAATTCTCCAAAATCAATCCCTGAAATTATTGCTGATTTGTATTTTTCTCGAATGAAGCATCCTGCTTTATCTAAAGATTTATTTTGAATACCATTTTTCAATGATAACTGCGATTCAAGAAAAGCTGCCAAATCATCCGCACCTTTAATCAGTTTACCGTCTCTCTCTATTTTTTTATCGTCAGGTGACATTAAATCTTCAAACTCATCTTCTGTAAACATTTTCATATCATCGTGCCATTGAACAGGAATCAATTTATAAATTTTCCCCTCCATTTCTTCACGTTCATATTCTTTTATTAAATCAGTTAATCCTTCAACCGATCTTTTTACCGGACTAATAACATCCCGAGTAAGTACTTCAGGAAGATCGTGAAACAATCCGGTGAAATAATTTTTTACAGCTCTTTGATTGTCTACACCGGCAATTAAAGAAAATAAATATGAGAACATCGCCACTATTAGCATATGTCCTAAAACCGATATTTTAGGAACCATATGAAGATGACTCCATCTGATTTGAAATCTTAGTTGAGCACATAAATCTATAAATTCTTTCAAATTATCTGTCTGTAATAATATTTGCATACTTTTTAAATCATGATACTTCTCTTGTTTTAAGTTTATATCTTTTCTTATTTCTTCAATAGAATAACCTTTAGGGTTAGCTCTCTCTATCACATCAAATTCCCATTTCGTAGCATAAAAATGGGCTGCACTTATTACCCTACGATTTATACTCCTCTTACTTTCCATAAGATAAGCCTTAAACCTTAAACAAAAATCTTCTCCCAAAGGTATAATAAAAGGAATTGTCCTTTTATATACCCACTGGTTCAGTAATTCATACTTTTCTTTATCTTCTTTTATTCTATGAAACAACTGGGGTTTTAAATCGGTAAGTACTATCCGCTGTAAAAACTCAAATATACCCGCTTCAATTATTTCTAACCAATTCAATTTTTCAGTTCCGACATTTTCTTCAGATTTACCCAATACATAAGCTATAACCATCTTATGTGCCTGTTTATCTAACTCTGTTAAATCAACAGTTCTAATTTGGTCATTCCACCTCTGCATATTTGCCGCATCATAAATCTTAAATAATAACGGCCACATATTATGGATTAAAATACTCATAGATTAACACTATTAGTTAACTTCTTCCTCATAACTTTAAAGACACGTCTACTTTCTCATAAATTTTTTAGTAATTATTACCGCTGCTACCCCATCTTTCGCGTATTCCGCTCCAAAAGATTGGGCATATGATTTAGTTACAACAGCTCCTCCCAACATAAACGGACAATCTAACCCTTTTTTTCGTGACAAATTTATAACTTCTTTCATATTAACCATAGTTGTAGTCATCAAAGCAGAAAGAGCAACTAAAATCGGTTTATGTTTTTTAATTTCTTTAATAATTCTTTCTGCCGACACATTTTTTCCCAAATCTATTACAAGAACTCCCTGATTCTCCACCATTAAAGACACAATATTTTTACCAATATCATGCACATCATCTTTTACTGTAGCTAATATAACTACATTCTTTTTCTGTTCTTTCAATAATTTATTTTCGGATAAATATGGCTTTAAATAAGCAAAAGCTATTTTCATTGTTTCAGCGCTGATAATTAACTGAGGCAAAAAATATTCCTTTTTATTAAATAATTCTCCAACTTTATTTATAGCTGGCAACATAACTTTATGTACTAAATCATAAGATTTTTCACCGGATTCAATAGCATCTTGAACATATTTTTTAATGTCTTCTTTATTACCCTCCAAGATAGCAATAGAAACTTTATCGCACGGTGTAATTTTTCTATTCAATGGGATTATCTCACAAGAAGAGTCTTTCTTGAAATTAGAACAAAACAATAAACCTCCCTTATCCTTTTGAATCAAAGCGTCAGCCGCTTTACCGGAACTCATCAACTCTTCACTCAGAGGATTAGATATAACCATATTTAGTCCTTGAGATTGAGCAATAACGAGGTAAGTAGCGTTAAATAATGCCCTTTTAGGCATACCAAAAGAAACATTAGATAACCCGATAACAGTACTAATTTTAAAAATCTTAGAACACCAAGATATGGTCTTTAATGTTTCCAAAGCGGCCCCGGGATTTGATGAAATCGGCATAGCCAATCCATCAACAACAATATCGTCCTTTGTAAATCCAAACATTTTTGATTGACTATATATAAAATGAATATTTTCCTTAGCTTCATCAAAATCTTTAGGCAACCCTTTATCACTCAAGGGCAAAAGAATAAACATTGCCCCATATTTTTTCGTTATCTCTAAAAATTTCTTCATTTTACCTTTTTCCGCTGATATAGAATTTACTAAAGCTCTACCGGAATAAACTCTAAGTGCTTTTTCAACAGCCTCAGGATCAGAAGAATCAATAACTAATGGAAGATTAGTTTGTAAAGAAGCTAACTGGACTATTCGTTTAAGCATCTGTTTTTCATCAACCCCAGGTGCACCGACATTAATATCAAGAAGATTCGCCCCTTTATTTTCCTGTTCTTTAATTAATCGCCGCACCTCAGAAGTCTTACCATTTTGAAGTTCTTCCCTAAGAACCTTTTTGCCCGTAGGATTAATGCACTCACCTATTATTACCAAAGGTTTATTCCTATCTATTACAAGGTTTTTTCTTGCCGAACTCAAAGCACTTATAGATTTTTTTAAACAATATTGAGGCTCTATTTTACTGACAACTTTTTTTAATTCTTTAATATGCGCCGGAGTTGTACCGCAACAGCCGCCTAACATATTAACACCGCTCAAGACTAACTCTTTACTATAAAAAGCAAACTCTTTAGCTCCCATTCTAAAATTAGTCTTACCTTGTATTAATTCCGGTATACCGGCATTAGGTTTAGCTATAAGCGGTACTTTAGCATATGGTTTCATTTGTAAAACAAACTTAATCATATCTTGAGGTCCAGCCGAACAATTACAGCCTACAGCATCAGCACCCAAGCTCTGCAAAGTAATCAAAGCGGTTAAAGGATCGGTGCCATTAAGCGTCCGCCCATTCAATTCATAAGTCATACTTACAGAAACAAACTTATCAGTAGTTTCCTTTACAGCAATAAGCGCGGCCCTGGCTTCTTGAATATCCATCATAGTTTCAATAGCCAAGTAATCAGCACCTCCTTGAATCAATCCTTTTACTTGTTCCTTAAAAATATCAACCGCGTCTTCAAAAGTTAAAGGCCCAAAAGGCTCTATGAATTTCCCTAAAGGCCCAATATCTCCAGCTACGAGACAATTTTTCCCTACTACAGTTCTGGCTAAGGCAGTTAATTGCCGGTTTATTTTTTTTACATCAAAATCACCATATTCAGCAAGTTTGACAGCATTAGCTCCGAAAGTACAAGTAGAAATCATATCCGAACCAGCATTTGAATAATCCAGATATATAGATTTTAAAACCTTAGGATTATCTAAACACCATATTTCAGGGCACACACCTTGAGGCATCCCCCTCTTTTGCAGCTCTGTACCGGTTGCACCATCAAGAATCAATACTTTTTTCCTACAAATATTTTTTATGTTTTTCATATCTCACCCAGAAATTAGTTTTATCCCGGAAACAGCAGTGACGGTTTTTTCCGGAACAAGTATATACTTATTCGTTAGATTAACGCCTAATTCTTTTAATTTTAAAGTATCCCATATAACTTTTTGATTGTCTAACAAAAAATCGCCGTATCCGGCTGAAAACCGTTTCCCAATTACATATTTATTTTCTCTTTTCACTTGATTATCAAAAAAGCTCATAATCCAAGTTAATGCCGAATCGACCATTTCACTACCTACAGCATCTAAAATTACCGCGTAAGTTACATCTTTACCTTCTGAATTTTTACGAATAGATTCACCTATCTTTTCACCGGCTGTAGCGGCAATTAAAATAACCTCTTGGCAATGATTTAAAAATTTTATTAATGATTTACTTTTAAAAACGATTTCTTGTGAAAGATTAATTTCCGAACTACTTATTGCTTTAATTGGAATACGTACTCCGGCTCCTTTTAAAGTAACCAAATCTAAAGCTTTTTCTATGTTTTCATCAATCCTTTTTTTTTGTTCGCGGTTTAAAACCGTTAACTTTTTGTTATATCCTAACCGCGAATATATCTTATCCTCTGACGGAGCTATAATTATAGAATCAAAAAATTGAATATTCATGTTTTCATTTCTAATAAACGAATCAACTACCCCGCAACAAGCTACGAGGTTTCAAAGGTTTCCCCTAAATAACTTTTCCGCGGTAAAACCGCGGGGAATTAAACCCGAGATCCTTCAACTCGTTTTACTCGCTCAGGATTAATTCGACTACAGATTTTTCTCCGCAAAATCTAAGTCTCATTGATTAAACCCACCCTTTAGTTCGAACAGACTCGATTTTTAATTATAACATAGATATTTATTATTTGTTAAAACTACCTTTAAACCAGCATTTTAAACATAAACCTTAATATTAATACCTTTTTTAATTTTATATTCCAACAAATCAATCTTTAAATTATAGACAATTGATCTTTATTAATCCAGCCTATCTTATTATCAATCCTTTTAATTTTACACCAATTACCGTTTAATGATAATATCGTAACCTTCACACCTTCATAAAGGATAAAATGAGTAGCGGCTTTTTCAAAAGGTTCAAATTTAGCTTCTATTTTATTTTCAATGACTATTGCTTCTTTATTAATTTGATCTACGCGTTTGGATAAAGAAATGAAATTACATAAAACCAAAATAGCAGGCACACTAATAACCATTACTTTCTTTACCGTTGGAATCCTTAAAACAATACAAACCCCTGTAACTATAAGTAAAATTATATAAAAAATAAATAAAACCTTAGTAATTTCATCAATTGTAAATTGTTCAAAAAAATTATCTACTTCCTTTATTATCCATAAGCTTTTGGGTTCTATACTCTTAATTTCAATATTACTTTTAGCATATTCATAATTAGCTATTAAATCTTTATCTCTGGGCAGTATTTTTTTTGCCTTCTCATAATTCAATATAGATTTGCCTAAATCCCCCTTCTTAAAATAGCAATTACCAATATTATAATAAAAATTACCGCTTTCAAGACTTTTTTCATTCAGTTTTTTGTACTCTGCAATAGCCTCATCGTAATTCCCTTTTTCATACAAAAGGTTTGCCCTATAAAAATGATATTCCGAAGATTTTTCTTCTTGAGCAAAACACATAGACCCAGTTAAAAAAAACAAGCTAATTAAAAATAACTTAAATTGATCAATATTAAACATTTTTATATTTTTTTCTTTGGAAATAATCGATAATCTCTTCTAAATTTTTAAAAGCATCATTCATAATATTTTTATCGATATCGACAACAGAATATCTTGATTTATCACAATCCTGAAATATTTCCTTTATTTTATTTATTATATCGATATCTAACTTAATCTCAGCAGACTTGAAATATTCTTCTATAACATCTAAAGTAATACTTGCTGACGATAAATGAAATTTATTCCCTAAATATTCTTGTAAAGTTTTAAATATATAATTATAAAATTCCTTTACATTCCCCTCTTGTAAATACCTTCTAATTTTCTTTATACCTACCCTAGCTTTTCTGGGAGCCTGAAGATGCCTCGCATACTTAAGATCAGTCCTAAGTCTATTAAGCTTCGCGTGAAACATTAAAGATAAAAAAAGAAATCCTAATGATAAAATTAATAAGAATATAGTAACCTTAGACTTATATAAATACACACCTATTTTGTTTATTTCACCAGGAGAAGTTTTAATATATGCTATACCTTTACCTATAGTTTCATTTTTAAGGGAAACCTCAGTTTGATTTCCGTACTCAACAATTTTAATATTTTGTTCTTTCTCTGACGATGAAACTTTTATAGGAATAGGGCCTTTTGTTATATTAACATATTCACCTTTTAAAGGATTAAAAAAACAGAATTCTATTCTAGGTATTTCTTTTAATTTATCTGTCTTAGGCATAAGAATTTGTTCGAAAATTTTAATCTTATTCTCAACCTTCACTTCCGGCTCATACACCTTGAAGTCACCTAAAGAGTCTTGTTTGGGTACAGTTAAAGTATTGAAATTCCCTTCTCCTGATATTGCCATCTTTAAGGTAATGGGATCTCCTACCTCAATATCTTTTGGATCCGCGGAAATATTAAAATCAAAATTTCCCACTGCACCCATAAAATTATCGGGTTTATCTTTCTGAGGTAAAGCAATTACTGTTACTGGTATCGCGTTTGATTTAAAGCTAAAAGGAAATTTTTGATACCTACCGAAAAACCCTTCAAAAACATCGTCACCAAAAAAATCATCAAACCCTGACGATGGTCTTCTTCGCGATTTTTTAATTACAATGTTCCCTTTAATCCCTGCCGGCCCAAAAGAAAAATTACCCGGTCTTACCCCAAAAATATCAGTTTTAAACTCTATCACTTCATACAAGACCCCATTCATGGTTTCCTGATATTGTTTATGCTTTTCATATTCTCCCAAAGAAAATCCTTCATAAATAATTTCAGGATATTGAACTTCACTTACAGTAAGACCATCCGCATAGATTTTTATAGTTAAAGAAACCAACTCGTTCAAATAAAACTTTGTTTTCTTTAAAGACATAATCGCGAATATCCTATCTTCCAGTCTTTTTTCTTTACTTTGCTTACTTAAACCGGCTGTCCCATTGGAAATATTTTCTCCAATTGCAACTGTTAATACATTTGATTTATACTCTTTATTTTTATACTTAACTCTAAAAGGGCCTATAGTAAATCTACCGTTACTCAAAGCTATAAGCCTATAATTATGAGAGACTGTACTACTAAAACTATTATTGATTAAAGTCATTCTCGTCGAAGGTCCCAAATACACAGACCTAAATCCCTCAATTTCCGGCAATTGTAAGGTAGAGACATTCTTGGCATTCTTGTAAATCAGGCTCAGCTGCATACTTTGCCCTACAGCTAATCTATTCCTGGTTGCCCTTATTTCAAATTCTACATCCTGAGAATAAGCCGATAAAGCAAAATTAGACAGTATTACCATTAAAATTATTACAATTATTGTATTTAGTAATTTTTTTCTCATTTTTATTTAAAAATTAAATTTATCCTTAGACCTTAGATTACCAGTCTTTTAAAATTTCCGGAAAAACTCTAGTACGACTTTTATCATATTTATCTTTTGACTCTTCTTGCTCTCTATAACCCTCAAGAAGAAGCCTAGCTTGTTTTTCTGACATTTCATGTATTTTTTCTTTATCTTGAGAACTCATCGCTTCCTGAGACTTGGCGCCTCCATCATAAGACTCTTTATTTTTTTCTCCCTGTTGTCCTTGTTTTTCCTGATCTTTTAATGACCTTTCCAACTTAGAATCCTTATCGTTATCGTCTTTTTCTTTCGAATCCTGAGACTCTTCTTTTCCTTTATTTTCTTTTTCCTGTTGCCCCTGTTTTTTCTGATCCTTTAGTGACTCTTTCGGCTTAGAATCCTTATCTTCACCATCTTTTTCTTTCGAATCCTGAGGCTTTTCTTTTTCTTTATCTCCTTTCTCCTCTTGTTCTTTTTTTTCCTGATTTTTTAACGACTCTTCCGGCTTAGAATCCTTATCTTTACCGTCTTTTGATTCTGAATTCTGACAATTTTCTTTTTCTTCTTTATCTTCCTCTTCTTCTTTATCTTTATCTTTATCTTTATCTTTTTTTTCTTCTTTTTGTTGTTTTAACTTCTCTTCTAACACCTTTATTTTTTTATCTAAAAACTCATAATTAAATTTAAAATCTTGCTCGCCTTCCTCTAAATCAATAGCCCGTTTATAATACTCAAGGGCTTCTTTATAAACATTCAGGGCACCTTCCAAATCTTCTCTTTCTGTAATTTGACCCTTTTTATATTTACTGTTTCCGAGATTATAATTAACTTTTGACTCTATCTTTGGATCTTCTGTTACAAGAACTTTAGTAAATTGATCTACAGCTTTCTCGTAATCGCCTTTTTTATAATATAGTGTACCTTTATTAAAATTTATTATATCAGAATCTGGCAATTTCTCTTGAGCTTCTTCATATTTTTTTAAAGCCTCTTCATATTTCGCTTCACTATATAAAGAGTTCCCATCTTTCACCATCTTTGATACTGAACTGGCAAAAGCAAAGCCTATAAACAAAACCTTAAAAAAAATACTAAAAATTATAATATAAAAAATTTTTTTCATAAACCAGATTTTCTTTCTCGAATAAAAGTTTCCGTTATTAACAGCAAAAAGGCAATAAACAAAGGTATCTGGAATTTTTCTTCATAAAACCGGGTTAATTTACTATCAAAGTCTCTTTTATCCATTTTTGAAAGTTTATTCTCATAAATTAAATCCAAACCAAATTCAAGTCCAGTTGCTTTTACATATCCGCCTCCAGTTATCGCGGCTATTTTTTTTAATACATCTTCATTCAAACGTGATTTAATAAAATTACCTTTTTTATCCTTAAGATACCCTCGTTTACCTGTTCCATCAATAACAGGAATAAGGTCTCCTTCCTTATTGCCTATTCCCACGGTAAATATCTTTATTCCATTTTTCTTTGCTTTTTGGGCTGCTTTAATAGGATCACCAACATGTCCTTCTCCATCTGTAATCAATATTAAGATTTTATATTTGTTCAAACCGCCTTCATAACTTTCAATAGCCTCATCAATAGCACTCGCCAAGGAAGTACTCCCTTTAGGGATACTGTTAATATTTAAATCATCCAAAAAAATCATAAACCCGTTATAATCTATGGTTAAAGGACACTGCAAAAAAGCTCCGCCGGAAAAAGCTATTAATCCCAACCTATCGCCTTTAATTTTTTTAATCAAGTCTTTTACTGCCAATTTAGAACGCTCTAACCGATTAGGTTTCACATCTTCAGCCAACATGCTCTTTGAAGTATCTATAGCAATCAAGATATCAAGACCTTTTCTTTTTACTTCTTTCCATCCCTCTCCCCATTGAGGTCTCATCAATGAAAAAACAAAAAATACCATTATAAAAAGCATTAATGCGATTTTAATTTTTCGTTTCATATAACTAGTATCCAAAGTTAAATTTTCTAATAGTTCAGCCTTAGCAAACTTCTCACCATCTTTCTCGCGTTTTCTAAAAACCCAGAAATAAAAAACTATAAGTAGTGCCACTACCCAAAGACCATTTATCAATTTTATATCTTCAAATCTCATAGAATCACGGGATTATTCTTAATACTGTATTTTTTAAAATAATTTCTACAAATAACAAAATTATTGCTAAGCTCAAAAACAGTGAAAACAACTCTTTATAATTATAATAACCTTTTTCTTGAACAATTACTTTTTCCAGCTTATTAATTTCTTTATAAATTTTTCTTAATGATTCTGTGTCAGTAGCTCTATAATATTTCGCGTTAGTCTTTGAAGCTATATCTATTAAAGTTTCTTCATCAATATCAATTTGAATATTCCTATAAACAAAATTTCCAAAAATATTCTTCGCCGGATATGGCGCGTACCCCTTTGTTCCGGCACCTATTGTATATATTTTAACACCCAAAGCTTTTGCTGCCTCAGCAGCTATAGCCGGAGATATCTTGCCGGCATTATTCCTGCCGTCAGTAAGAAGAACTATTACTTTACCTTTAGCTTCCGTATCTTTTAACCTATTCAAAGCAGTGCTAATACCTGAACCGATAGCAGTGCCATCTTCTACTGCCCCAATTTTTATCCTTTCCAGATTCTTCAACAACCAGCTATAATCCAAAGTAAGAGGACAAACTGTATAAGCTCTTCCGGCAAAAGCTGTAATACCTATCCTATCACTTTGCCTCCCCTTTATAAATTCCTCAACTACATCTTTTACCGCTTCAAGTCGGTTAATTCTGACCCCTCTAATCGTAAAATCCTCCGCGAGCATACTGGTTGAACAATCAATTGCTAAAACAATATCTATTCCTTCAGCCTGCCGTTTAGTTTCTTCTAAAGGCGCCTGCAGCCTGGCTAAAGCCAAAATTATCAAAACCATTGAGGCTATCCTTAAAAATTTAAGATTTCTCCTTATCCTTAACTTTAATGTCGGCTTTAAGCTTGTCAAAAAAATTTCCGACGAAAAATTAATTCCCGGTATATCCCGTCTTCGATCAATATAAATAAAAGCTAAAACAATTATCGGCAACAATATTAAAAAAATTGGGTCTTTAAATTGCATATTATACGTTTTTTAATTGCAAAATTTCTTTTGTTTCATCTATAAACTTTTTCGCTGAATTAAAACTTCCGTTTATCTCACTTTCAACCGGTCCATATTTAGCAAACTTTACCAAATCGCAACAAGAAAGAAATTCTTCTAATAATATTTTTTGACCTTTAGACAATTCTTCTGTTATCTTAGCCTTAAATAAAAATTCTTCCGTAGTCATCTCCGGCGCTTTTATATCAAACCTATTTTCTAAATAGCACCTTACAATTAATGAAAGTTCAGCATAATATTCCTTAATCTTCCCTTCCATTATATAATTTTTTCTTTGCAGATTATCCAAAGCTTCATAAGCTATTTCATAAGCAGGCCTTTGGTAAATCTTCTTTTCTGCAAATTTGTTTTTGTTTTTAACAAATATTATTTTCATTATAATTAAACCAATTAAAATTAATATAATAATTACAAAAATCCAAAACTTTAGTTTATCTGAAAAATTTAACGGACCTTTTACATCTCGAATATCCTGAGGGTTTTCTTCCTCGATCAAAACACTGCGGACTAAAATTTTAATTTCTTCTGTCTCCTTGATTTTCCATTCTTTTTCATCAATTTTTTTATACTTTATTTCTATCTTTGGTATTACATATTCCCCGGAAACAAAGTTTGATAAAATATACCTTTGTATTAGTGTCTTGTTACCTAAAAACTCACTTTCTAAGGAAATAAAATCTTTAATTGAAAAACTCCCAAGTTTATAATCAAAACTCGTAAACTCAACATCAACTCCTTTTTTAGTCTTAACAATAATTTCGTATTTAATCTTATCTCCAACATCTACACTGCTCTTATCTGTACTGGTTATAACTTTAATTAAGTTCTTATCTACCTTTACCTCTTCAGAATTAACCGGCTTTATAAATACAGTAAAAAACAAAATTACTATGCCTAAATTTAAATATTTTTTCATCTTTTAACTGCTCTTTTTTCCCGCATTTTAAAAAATTTAAATAAACTCTTATGATAAGGAGTATCCGTCATAATATCAATATTATCGACATTTAATGAATAAAACATTTTTTTTCTTTCATTATTCTTTTTTAAGGCGTTAATTCTAAATTCTTTCCTGACTTTAAAATTAGACGTATCAACTAAAAAAGTTCTCTGAGTTTCCGGATCCTTAAATTGAACTATCCCAATATTAGGTATATTTATTTCTTTAGGATCTGTTAAGGTAATGGCAATACAATCATGACGTTTATTTGCAATCTTTAACGGTTTTTCAAATCCTGTATCATAAAAATCAGAAATTATAAAGACTACTGTACGGTGATTAATAACTTTATTAAGATATTCTAATGCGCCTGAGATATTAGTTCCCCGGCCTTGGGGCTTAAAATACAACGCTTCCCTGATAACTCTTAAAACATGGGGAAGTCCTTTTCTAGGAGGAATAAATTTTTCTACCCTATCGGTAAAAGCTAAAAATCCGACCTTATCATTATTCTTTATTGCCGATAAAGCTAAAACCGAACATATCTCAGCAGCTATTTCATTTTTACTCTTATTTACCGTCCCAAAACAAGAAGATTTTGATATATCTAAAAGAACCATAACAGTTAATTCTCTTTCTTCTACAAATTTTTTAACAAAAGGATGCCCCATACGGGCCGTAACATTCCAATCTATAGACCGTATTTCATCCCCGGACTGATATTGTCTTACTTCATCAAACTCCATGCCCTGGCCTTTAAAAACGCTCTGATACTGACCACAAAAGACATCTGTTACCATCCGAGAAGTAATTATTTGAATCCTTCGAATTTTTTTTATAATTTCTTTTGATATCATTTATTAATCCTTCAACTAATAGTATTAATTTTCAATAACTAAATACCTTTTAATTTATTTTAAACCCTGGTCGCAAATATAAACCTAAGGCACTTCCACTTCTTCAAATATTCTTTTAATAATATCTTCGGAAGTCTTTTCTTCCGCTTCCGCTTCATAACTTACAATTATTCTATGCCTTAAAATGTCAGGACCTACAGATTTTACATCTTGAGGAGTAACATATCCTCTTCCTTGTATAAAAGCATAGGCTTTAGAGGCTACCGCAAGATATATGCTGGCACGGGGTGAGGCACCATATTGTATAAGACTGGTTAACTCTTCTAAATTATATTTTTGAGGATAACGAGTAGCAAAAATTATATCTAAAATATATTTTTCTATTTTTTCATCCATATATATTTCATCTACCACACTTCTTGCCCTCAGAATATCTTCAGGGGTGATTACCGGATTAACCTTAATTTTTTTATTGGTATAACTCATCATTTTTAAAATTTTAGCCTCTTCTTCTATATTTGGATAAGTTATATTTATTTTTAACATAAACCTATCTACTTGCGCTTCAGGTAAAGGGTATGTTCCTTCTTGTTCAATAGGATTTTGAGTTGCCATAACTAAAAACGGATCATCTAACTTAAATGTATTTTCTCCAATAGTTATTTCCCGTTCCTGCATTGCCTGTAACAAAGCACTCTGCACTTTTGCCGGCGCTCGGTTTATTTCATCAGCAAGAATTATATTAGAAAAAATCGGACCTTTTTTAATTACAAAATTAGCTTCCTTGGGATTGTAAATCAAAGTCCCAATAAGGTCGGCAGGAAGTAAATCCGGAGTAAACTGTATTCTCTGAAACTTTGTATTTATCAATTCCGAAAGAGTCTTTATGGATAAGGTCTTAGCTAACCCGGGAACACCTTCAACCAAAACATGCCCATTAGCAAGAATTCCTACTAATAAGCGTTCGATTAAGTAATCCTGTCCAACTATAACTTTTTTCATTTCTGAAACAATATTACTTACAAAAACACTTTCTTTTTTTACTTTTTCATTAATAATAGTTATTCCAGTATCCATTTAATTACCTCCCATTTATATTTCACAAATATTACAACTACATTCCTTCAAAAAATAATTATATAAAATAAAGAAACAAAATCAAGACCCTTTAGCCCAAATCATAAATTCTAAATCCTAAACAAATCCAAAATCAAATTTTTTCACCCTTTATTGTACTCTAAACATCATGGATTGCCTCTACATTTAATATTTTCTATTATTTTACCAAATTTTTATAATTATATATTTTTACGGGCGGCCACGGGGAGCAGCCCCTACAAGTTATTATCTGTGCCAAATATATTTTTCCTATCTCGCATAAAGGCAAGCACTGCCTTTAAGGACGTCCTCTAAATTTCCCATTATAATTTATTTAACAATTATTGATTAATCTATTTTGTCCCGGGTCGATACATCAAACAACCCCCCTATAATTTTTAATTTATTTTATCTCGGGCGAACAACAGTTCGCCCGTTTTTCAATTCTTTAATTTTCTTCTTCTCATCTATACGTCGTCCGCTACATCTTTACGTTTCCCCTTCCCCAATCTCCCTTTCTTCCCTCGTCAGAGCGAAGCGATTCGTCTCTCGTCTTTCGTTTATCTCCCTTCTCCCTTTCTCTTGGTTTCCAGGCTTCTGTCTTCTGACCTCTGACTTCTTTCTCCCGATCTCCAGGCTGCCGTTTTCCTTGTTTTTCCCTTCTCCTTTTTTCCTTTTTCCTTGAGTTTTCCCTCTCCCAATCTTCCTTCATCCCTCGTCTTTCGTTTATTTCTCGGTCTCCCGTCCTCTGACTTCTGTCCTCTGTCCTCCGTCTCCCTGCCTCCTAAATCCTGTATATATTTTCCCCTTCCAAAAAATTTGCCGAACAAGTCAGTTAATTTTAATTCTTTCAAGGCTTCTAGGATTAATCGTTTGCTTTTAGGTTTTCTATACTGCATAAAAGCCCTTTGCTGCTTTCTCTCTTTAAATGTTACAGGTACATAAATCTTTTCTCCAGTGAATGGATGTTTACCTGTATAGTAAATACATCCCGATAAACTCATAGGCAAAGGAATAAAATCTTGTATCTGTTCAGGATGAATTTTTTTATCTTTCAAATATAAACCTAACTGTAAAGAATCATTTAAATCAGATCCGGGATGTCCGCTTATAAAATAATTAACCAAACAATTTTTTTTATTAACTTTTTTATTTATTTGATAAAATTTATTAACAAATTTTTCGTATAATCCAAAAGAAGTTTTATTCATAACTTTTAAAACTTTATCGGATATATGTTCCGGGGCCACCTTCATTTGCCCACCTATATGAAATTCACAAAGTTCCTTAAGGTAACTTTCCGAATATTTATCCGCTAACAAATCATATCTAAACCCGCTTCCTATAAATATATGTTTTATTTTTGGAATTGCTCGTGCCTTTCTATAAAGGTTTAACGCGTCTTTATATCCCAATTCTAAATTTCTACATTTATTAGGAACCAAACACGATTTATTATTACAAAAACCT
>JAGLSE010000061.1 GCA_023135905.1 Candidatus Omnitrophota bacterium | reverse complement strand
TATAAAAACGGGCGAAACAAAAGTTTCGCCCATAAAAATTCCGCATTATGGGACTATTGCGAAAAGCAACGTTCCCTGATTACACAGATTAATGATTGCCTGCTTACCTCTAGTTAGAGTAGGCAAGGATTACTCAAATTGAAAACATTAGTTTTTTATTGCTGAAATCATCTTTTAATCATTAAAATCAGGCGCTGGTACTATTACGCAACAACGTCATTATTCTAAATTTTAAAATATTTTTATTCCGGTAAAAAAGAAATCTTTTCATCTATTTTTAGAATAAAAGCCCTTAATAATTTAACTGTATTAATTACATCCTCTAGACTGATTAATTCCACAGGAGTGTGCATATATCTTAAAGGTACACTTAATAAACCAGTTGCGACCCCAGCCTTGGTCAGCTGTATAACATTAGCATCCGTACCAGTACCCCTTGATACTCCTTCTATCTGATAAGGAATTTTATTTTTCTTGGCCGCCTGTACCATTAAATCAAATACCTTAGGATTTATATTCGGCCCTCTGGCTATTACCGGACCCGCGCCTATTTTTATATCTCCTGCTTTCTTTTTATCCATACCAGGAAAATCCGTAGCAAAAGTAACATCTATGGCAATACCTATATCCGGAGAAACTCCATAAGCACTCGTTTTAGCTCCTCTAAGGCCTATCTCTTCCTGCACAGTAGCAACACCATAAACAGCTGCCTTAAATTTATCCTTAGAAAGAAACTTTAGAGTTTCGCTAACTACAAACGCGCCTACTTTATCATCAAACGCTCTCCCGATTACTCTATCATCTATTAAATCTTCAAACCCTACAGCAGGAACAGCTATATCCCCTATATCAATAAGATTTTTAGCTTCCTTTTCATTTTTTACTCCAATATCTACCCATAATTGGTCAATCTTAGCAACCTTTGCTCTTTCTCCTTCTTCCAAAAGATGTACTGGTTTTTTACCTATTACTCCTAATACCTTTCCTTTTCTAGTTTTAATAATAATTCTTTGCCCCGGAATAAGGTGAGCGTCAATGCCTCCTACTGTTGAAAAATATATATACCCTTCTTTATCTATATATTTCACCATATAACCAATTTCATCAATATGACCAGCAATCATGATTTTAACACTTCCTTTCTCATTTAAAACCGCGATACTATTACCATGCACATCTTTTTTTATTTTATCAGAAAATTTTTTTGTTCTATCGCTCCATTTTCTAGCCGCGTCTGCTTCATACCCGGAAGGACTAATAGTTTCAATCAATTCCTTTAAAAAATTTAATGATTCTTTATCTTCCATTTATATTCTCCTATTAATGCGAGTTACCCTATATCAGAGCTAAATACTTTTTCTTCATCCTAAATACCCTGCCTACCGGCAGGCAAGTATCATCTAAAAACTTCTCTCTTATTTTTTATTTTCTTTATTTTGCTATGAGCCATGAGCTATCAGCTTCTTCACTATTCTTCCTCATCATCATTATCTTTAAAATCAGCATCTACAACATTTTTAAAATCAAAAGGGTGCTTATTGCTTTTTTTATTTTCTTTATTTATACTATACGAACTTTTACCTAATCTCAAAAAATAAGATATTAATTTAAAAGCAAAACTAAATATAAAATAAAAAAATATTATTCTTAATAAAAACATTTTTTCTCTCAATCTTTCATAAATGAATGCTTACTAAAATTACCATTAAAATTCCGACACATTAAAACACTCATTTACATTAAAAACTCTTAATATACTCTCAACCCCCAGTTTGTGTTATTTATGTCTATAAATAATTCTTCCTTTCCCTAAATCATAAGGTGATATTTCAACCGTAACCTTATCTCCAGGCAAAATTCTTATAAAATACTTCCTCATTTTACCTCTAGGATAAGCTAATATTTTATGCCCATTATCTAATTCTACCCGAAACATAGCATTACCTAACGATTCAGCTATAACTCCTTTCAACTCAATAGTTTCTTCTTTCGCCATTTATGTAACCTCCTCAATGATCCGCCTTAGGCGGAGAATTCCTGCCTACTGGCAGAGAATCCCGTCCATATTCAGCAAGACGAGACCAATCAAATTAATAATCCTTTTTCAAATAAAAACCTCTAGTCGAATGACTGCTCGCCTTGCTACGAGGCAGAATAAATAAAATTTTTGACTTAAGATACATTTTTTACTTTAATGATCTATACTCAAAAACCTTTTACTATTCCAACCTTAACCATTAATCATATATATAAATGCTATCAATGTCAAGTTTAGAGAAAATGAAATTTTTTAACATTATAAAAGTTCACCTTCACCTTTATTATTTTAATATTTAATTTTAATTAAGTAATTTATCCAGCAGATTATATAACATATTCTAACTATATGAATATACTAATTCGAGGGTTTTTAATCTTACTTAAATACCAAGCCTAGCCTCAACTATTCGCAAATTCATTAAATACTTTTTTAAAATCCCTTACTTTCTAAACTCACGTTTCTTTAAATCCTCCAAAAATATTTTAATTTTGCGTTCTTCCCCTATATCTTTAGGAAAATAATATTTTTTATCACAACCATAAGATTGTTGGACATAACCTCCAAATTCATGAGGATAAATATATTGTTTAGAATTTGGCTTCACATTATCCGGAACTTCTTTTGTCTCTTCATTTTCTACATCTTCCATTGCCTTTTTTATCGCCAAATAAGAAGAATTAGATTTCGGTGAGGCGGCTAAATAAACTGTTGTCTGAGCCATAATCAAATTTGCTTCCGGTTTACCAACAAACTCCACTCCTTTAAAACAACTGGTGGCAAGAACCAAAGCAAAGGGGTTTGCATTCCCTATATCTTCAGAAGCTAAAATCACCAACCTCCTACTGATGAATCTGGGATCCTCTCCGGCCTTAATCATTTTTGCCAGCCAATACAAAGCGCTATCAACATCACTGCCTCTTATTGACTTAATTAATGCTGAAATAGTGTCATAATGATAAGAATCTTTTCTATCATAAAGAATTTTCTTTTGAATACATTCTCGAGCGACTTCTAAATTAAATACAATTTTACCTTCATTATCCGCGGGTATACTTAATATGCCGATTTCTAAAGCTGAAATAGCTGACCGAGCATCTCCCCCGCTAATAGCTGAAATGTATTCCAAAGCTTTATTCGTAATTTGAACATTAAATTTACCCAACCCGTTAATTTTATCTTTTAAAGCCCGTTTTAAAAGTGTATCTATATCTTGTCTATTTAAAGGTTTAAATTCAGCAACAACCGACCGTGAAATGATAGAAGGAATCAAATAATAACTAGGATTATAAATAGTAGTACCTATCAGTATTATATCGCCTGTCTCTGTACCAGGAACTAAAGACTCTTGTTGTAATTTATTAAATCTATGGATTTCATCAATAAAAATCGCTGTTCTTTTACCATTTTTATCTAATTGCTTTTTGGCTTTCTCTATTATTTTCTTTACAACAGCAACCGATGAAAAAGCCGCATTTAAATATTCAAAATCAGCTTCTAACTCATTGGATACAATAAACCCTAAACTTGTTTTCCCGCATCCTGCCGGTCCCCACAAAACAATAGAAGTAACTCTTTTAGAAATTATTAGTCTTCTTAATAATTTACCTTCACCTAAAATATGAGTTTGCCCGACAAACTCATTTAAATTTTTAGGTCGTAATCTAACGGCTAAAGGCAGATCTTGTCTTATCATATTATTATTTATATTTATTAAACTGAAGAATTATGAGGTAATTCAATAAAAAAACCCCACCATCAGTCCGTTAAAGATAACCGCTATTGGTCCCTTTCTATAATTTTTGAGTACCGCGTCTTTACTGCCTCAACAGCAAGAAATACTGGCACTCCCTTGAAAGGTGTTGGCCATAGCGTATATACCTATATCGCAACAAGCAGGGTTTTTTACAATCATAATGTAACATCCCCCGCGTTAATTTTCAATGCATCCAACGCCTATACAAGAAAACGTTTTCATAAAATTAGCATAAAAATGTTGCATATCAAAAATTAACTCTGTTTTTTAAAAAAATAGACTGATTATATATTATGTGATTTTTATTATTAGATGCTATATTTTATACTATAGCAAGTAAATATTAGATTGATTACCTTAAGGTTAAGCCTTCTTTTTCACTTAACTTAAGTCTAATTTTATTATGATAAGAATCAACTTCTTCCGACGTTAATGTTTTATCTTGGGATTGATAAAATATCCTTAATGTAAAAACCGAACAATTAGCAGGTAAATCTTTTCCTTTATAAACATCAATTACAGATAAATTTTTTATATATGAACTATCTTGCCTAATAATTTTCTCAACTTCGGCAAATTTTATATCTTTTCTTAATGAAATACTTAAATCACGCCAAATTTCCGGATAAAGACTAAATGGTTTATATTTTTTAACCTCAGATTTATTTATTAAGACCGACAAATCCAGCTGACCAAAATATACATCTTCTTTTAAATCTAAATATTTTTTTTGTTCTTGATTAACTTTTCCGAAAAATCCTAATTCACTGTCTCCTATAAGAATTCTTAGAATATTAGAAAAACTTTCTAAATTATCTTCTTTATAGTAAAACTCACTAACATTAAAATAATTTATGATATCTTCAATAACTCGTTTCAAATAAAAAACATCTTGCAACTCACCGCTAACTCCTAAACCTAAAACCTGATTTTCTTTAAAATTTTGCTTATCTTTAAAATAAATATCTGCTACCTCAAAAACCCGTAAACCACTTTTCGCTCTATTCAAATTATGTTTGATACTTTTCATTATTCCTAAAAAGAGCGTAGTCCGCAAAGCGTTTTCTTGTTTACGTAAAGGATTTGCAATCTTTATGATTTTATTTTCGCCTATCTTGTTCAATTCTTCCGCATCTTCTAAACTAAAAGTAATAACTTCTCTAAAGCCCAGTAAAGATATAAAATTCCTTAATTCATTTTTCAAATGGAACAAATTTTTACTATTAATATTTAAACCTTTCTTTAAATTTCCAGACAAAAAAGGAATCCGCGGAGGTATTTTTTCATATCCATAAATACGGGCAAACTCCTCGTAAACATCTACTTCTCTCTCAACATCAAAACGGCTCAATGGGGATAAAACCGATAACTTATCCTCATCCACAAAATTAACTTCAAAATCTAGAATCTTAAGTATTTTATTTACCTTCTTCTTAGAAAGTGATGTTCCTAAATAATCTTCCATTTTTGAAAAACTTATACATATTTTATTTCTTTTAACTACTGGTTTACGTCCTGCTTGTTTATAACCTTCCAATATACCTTGAGCTAATTTTTCGATCAATTGTGCTGATTCAAAAGAAGCATACTCTAAATGAACCGGAGAAACCATTCTTTCAAAACGATAAGAAGATTCAGTATCAAGCCCCACATTTCTTCTAGACCTTCTTATAGTTAAAGGAGAAAATATCGCGGCTTCAAGGAAAACATTTTTTGTATTTACATCAACCTCCGTATTCTTAGCACCCATAATTCCCGCTAAGGCTATTATTTTTTTATCATCAGAAATAACTAAATTAGTTTTATTTAAATTTCTTGGTTTATCATCAATGCCGACAAAAGATTCTCCTTCTTTTGCTCTGCGCACATATATATTACCTTCCAACTTATCACTATCAAAAACATGCAAAGGGTTACCCCATTTAAGCATACAATAATTTGTTATATCAACTACATTATTTATAGAATTTATTCCACAATTTATAATTCGCGAACTAAAGTCTTTCGAAGAATCACCAACGGTTATCCCTTTTATTTCCCTTCCTACATAAAAAGGACAATCTTGAACATCTTCAATGATTATATCCCTTTTCTTAATGACAGAACCTTTTATTATTGTCGGATACTTTACTTTTAAGTTCCTACCCAAAGAAGCGGCTATTTCCCTGGCAATACCCAAAATAGAAAGCCAATCATATCTGTTGGTAGTAACTTCTACATCAAAAACCCAATCTCCATTTATTTTTTCATAATGTTCAACTTCCATACCAACCATAGTAAGGAAGGAAGGTATATCTTGAGGAGATACGTCAACAGATAAGAATTCTTTAACAAAATTTAAACTAAATCTCATAATTCATCTCAAACAGAAAACTGATCTAAAAATCTTACATCGTTTTCATAAAAATAGCGGATATCATTAATACCATATTTAAGCATGGCTATCCGTTCGACACCCATACCAAAAGCAAAACCTTTATATTTTTTAGAATCTATTTCACAAGCTTCTAATACATTGGGATGTATCATCCCGCACCCTAAAACTTCCAGCCAACCCTTATCTTTACAAATAGCGCACTTATGAATTTTTTTCTTTTTTTTCGGCCCTTTACATATAAAACAAGAAACATCGACTTCTGCCGAAGGTTCTGTAAATGGAAAATAATGCGGCCTAAACCGCAACTCAACGTCCGAAGAAAAAAAATCACGGGCAAAATGAAGCAGAACTCCTTTCAAATGAGCAAAACTTATTGTTTCATCTACGGCAAATCCTTCAATCTGATGAAACATAAAAGAATGAGTTGCGTCAACATCATCCGGTCTATATACTCTACCGGGAGAAATAACAGCTAAAGGAGGTTTTTCTCTTTTCATAACTCTAGTTTGAGACGGTGAAGTATGACTTCTTAAAAGAAATTTTCCTTCATTACCTTTAGGTAAATCTAAATAAAAAGTGTCATCAGCATCTCTTGACGGATGATCTATGGGGATATTTAAAGCTTCAAAATTATGCCCTTCATCTTCAATTTCGTTACCTTCAATAATATTAAAGCCCAACTTTTCAAAACACAAACAAATTTCCTGAGTAACCGTAGTTAATATATGCCGTGAACCTTTTTCAAAAGAAGCTGAAGGAAAAGTTAAATCAACTTCATCCTCTTTACAACCCATATTCTTTAGTTTATCCTCTAACAAAGAACTTATTTTTTGTTTTAAAGTATTTAGATTTTTACCCCAAATGCCTTTTTCTTCTTTCGATAGTACGGGTATATTTGAAAATAATTCGGTGAGCTCTGATTTCCGGCCTAAATATTTGACTCTTAAAAATTCTACCTCAGCTTGAGTTTTTACTAAGGATAAATCTTGACTAAATGTTTCTTCTAAAATTTTAACTTTGTTTTCCATGACTTTTATTTATAAAATAAAACAGCGTTCTTATCAAACCGAATATAAAAGATAATATAACTAGCCTAATCTTTCTAAATGGATATCGCTCATTTGATGAATCTCACCTGCCTTGCCGAAACCAATAAAAATTATATACTTCACCTAATTACGCCTCTTGATTAATCAACTATTGAAACAGTTTTTAACTGTTATCCCTAAAATCAGATCTTTTGTTTAATAAAAATCACCTATTTTTTACACGAAATATTTATATTTCTGGTAACCTTCTTATCACATACCTTTAAATACTATACTAAAACTTATTTCATAGTCGTTTCAACAATTTTATCGAAAATTTTCGGCTGTTCAGCCGCTATTTTAGCTAAAATATCCCGAGATAAAATAATTTTTTTATTCTTTAAAGCAGCAATAAACCCTCTATAAGTAAAACCTCTTTCTCTTATTGCAGCATTTATCCTAACAATCCACAACGATCTAAATTCACGTTTTTTAACACGTCTATCTCGATAAGCATAAACATATGCTCTTCTTAATGTTTCAATTGCTCTTCGAAATTTTTTAGAACGTTCCCCCCAAAATCCTTTTGCTGCTTTTAAAACTTTCTTTGTCCTTTTTCTTGAAGCTACCGCATGATTTACTTTCATATTACTCTCCTTTCAATGACACTTATCCCGATTTATAGAGATATAGTCGTCCTGGCTACTCTATCTACTAACAAGCAGTCGACAGGAATCCTGTCAAGTTTGTAAAAATTATCCATGATTTGGACACATATTTTATAAAAAATGACATTTTCGATCAATATAATTTTTTCATTACACCCAACCCCTTAAACCCCGCAAGGTCAAGAATCTTATCTCATTTCTTCCTTTGACACAAACCATTTACCTTAAAACACCTCATCATAAAATACATACAATTATCCTTAACAAGAATAAGGCATTGCTCTTTGTATCAATTTTCTTTCTGCCGAAGATACTACAGCTTTTTTTCTTAATCCTCTTTTCCTTTTAGTTGATTTACAACTCAAAAGATGCCGTCTTCCAGCTTTAGACCTTAATGCTTTCTTTTTTTTAGTAATTTTTATCCGTTTAGAAACTGATTTTCTTGTTTTTAACTTAGGCATCCTACCTCCTTTTATTCAACGATGAACAACAATATGTTATTTAGGACTTAAAATTAAGACCAAAGTTTTTCCTAACATATGAGGCTCTCTATCTACCCTGCCTTCCGGTTCTATCTCTTGAATCAATTTATCGATAATTTTTATTCCTATATCTTTATGACTTATTTCTCGTCCCTTAAACCACATCCTTACTCTTACTTTATGACGTTTTGCTAAAAATTCTTTTATATGCTTAACCTTGATTTCAAAATCATGAATATCTATTCCCGGCCTAATCCTAACCTCTTTTAATTGAACCTGCTTCTGATGTTTCCTTGCATCTTTTTCTCTTTTTTCCTGTTCATATTTATATTTAGAAAAATCAATTATTCTGCAAACCGGAGGATCGGCTTGAGGAGATATTTCTACCAAATCTAAATCTAACTCATCAGCTTTACTTATTGCAAGTTCTTTGGTGAAAACTCCTAACTGCGCACCATCCGGACCTATTACTCTCATTGTTTTGGCAAGAATCCTGTCATTCACTCTGACATATTTCACTTAATATTTCCTCCTTTTTAAATTATATTCCCATATAATAAATTAAATATTCTCCAAGACCGGCAATTTAATTTACCTATCCTAATATTTAATTCTCATTTTATTTATTAAGTTTGAATTATTTCTTTTTTTAAAACATCTACCAAATCCTCCACTTTCATAGTTCCCAAATTCTTCATACCCTGTTTCCTTAACGCAATTGTGCCTTCTTCTTTTTCGCGGTTGCCTACAATAACCATATAGGGAACCTTCAATAACTCTTTTTCTCTTATCTTTTTCTGCAAAGTATCATCTTTTATAGAAACTTCAGTTCTAAAACCTTCTTTTTGTAATAATTCTTTTACCTTATTAGCATAACCCTTAGTATCCTCAGAAACATTTAAAACACTTATCTGCACCGGAGCCAACCATAAAGGAAACTTTCCGGCATAATGTTCAATAAGAGTAGCAAAAAAACGTTCTAAACTACCCAAAATAACTCGATGAAGCATAACAACTCTTTCTTCCCCGCCATCTGACTTACGATATGTCAAATCAAACCGTTTAGGAATATTATAATCTAATTGAACTGTTGCACATTGCCACTCTCGTCCCAAAGCATCTTTTAACTTTATATCAATCTTAGGTCCATAAAAAGCGCCGTCCTTAGGATTTATCTTATAACTAAATTCTTTCTTTTTTAAAACATCTTCTAATATAATTTCGGCATTATCCCAATCTTCTTTTTCCCCGATAAATTTATCCGGCCTAGTACTTAATTCCGCCACATAATCCAAAAATCCAAATTTATCCATTGCAGCTTTGACAAAATCTAAGACTCCTTCTATTTCCGAAGAAAGGTCTTCTTTCTTACAAAAAATATGCGCGTCATCTTGAGTAAACCCTCTAACTCTCAACAAACCATGTAATACACCGCTTTTCTCAAAACGGTAAACCGTTCCTAACTCAAACATCCTTAACGGTAAATCGCGAAAACTATGCAATTTAGATTTATAAATAAGAATATGTCCTGGACAATTCATCGGTTTTAGAATGAACTCCTGATTATCCTTAACTATAGGATACATAAAATCTTCATAATATTCAAGGTGCCCGCTTTTTTCCCATAAACTTTTATCCATTATATGAGGGGTCACAACTCTTACATAACCTCGTTTTATATGTTCTTCGATTTCCCAATCTTCAATTATTTTTCTTAAAACCGCACCTTTAGGTAAATAAAACGGCAACCCTGCGCCAGCTTCATTATGATAAATTTCGAACAACTCTAATTCTTTACCTAATTTACGATGATCTCTTTTCTTAGCTTCTTCTAAATTTTCTAAATACTTATCTAACTCTTCTTTACTGCTAAAAACAGTTCCATAAATACGAATCAACTGAGGATTTGTGTCAACTCCCTTCCAATACGCTCCTGAAGTTGATAAAAGTTTAAAATGTTTTACCTGGTCAGTTGATTTAACATGAGGCCCCTTACATAAATCAACAAAATCGTTATGTTTATATATTGAAACTTTATCTACCTCTAATTCATTTATTAATTCAACCTTATACTTCTCACCTATATTATTAAAAAACGTTATGGCTTTTTCTTTAGGCCACTCTTCATATTCAAAAGAATGATTTTGGTTAATTTCTTTTTTCATTAGTTTTTCTAATTTACCTAAATCATCTTCTTTTATTCCTCCCGGAATATCAAAATCATAATAAAACCCGTTCTCAATAGCCGGACCAATAGCAAACTTCACTTCAGGATAAAGCTTTTTAACAGCCGAAGCCATTATATGAGCACAAGAATGTCTTAATATATTTAAATCCATTTAATCTCCTAATATAAAATTAAAATTATTACTATTAATAAACTAATAGTTTTGGTATTTAGATCCTTTATTATAAAAATTTAGTTTAGCATTCATACTTAAAACAAAATCATTTCTTAAATTAAATGATTTCTTTTCATATATTACAAGATTTCACAGCACTAGAAAAATTAAAAATTTTATAGATGTTGTTATTCAAAACAGGTGGGATAAAAAATGCTGCGTTTAGATCTAAGAAAGGTTTGTTCTTCCTCAATTTCGTCCTTAATTCCTTCCTAACCCCTCGATTTCCCGATTTGGACACTATTTTTATATGCTCAAAGCAATCCGATATTCCTCTTTTCCAAATATTATATTTTTTTGACAAAAATATTGACCTAATATTATTTCCCAAATTACTTATAACGATTAAACCTCCTCTCATGTCTATTATTGAATCTATTACTAATTACTTATGGTGGGCGATACAGGAGTCGAACCTGTGACGTCCTCCTTGTAAGGGAGGCACTCTAAACCAGCTGAGTTAATCGCCCATAATTAATGATTATAATATCACATTTTACGAAAAAATTTAAGCTATTTCTTTAAAAATACTCAAATTTTTACTTCTAAACAATTAATGCTATATTTTGACTCTTTAACTTTCCTATCCCTTCGCTCTATATTGGGTCTAAATAATACCAAATTTTCAAAAAAAATCAAGTATTCAATTGACCATTTAATTTTAATTAAAATTTAATCCTAAACTTTCGGCAAACTTATCATGCAAAATATCATTACAAAAAGCGCCACGGATTCCACAATACCTATTATAATCATATAATTAGCTAAACCTTTTCCGGTTTCAGCCAAAGCATCTGAAGCCCTAGCCGCGACTTTACCTTGCATATACGCACTCATCCCAATAGCAGCTCCGGCTAAAAGACCGATAATCATCTGAAATACATAAGATTGAATATCTACAGGAAAAGCTGCTTTACGTATGCTTACTCCTAAAATAAATCCATAAAATATCTGGGTCAAAGGTGCGCCTACAAAACCCGCAAGAATAAAAGGAGCAGCTTTATTTTGAGAAAAAGATTTTTTCCAAGCACCAATTGCTGCCATACCGGCAACACCGGTTCCCGCAGCCGAACCAATTGCGGCCAATGCCAACGAAAAGTTAAAATCTCCTAAACCTTCCACCATATTAAACCTCCTTTATCTTAACAATGTTAAATTACGTATTTATACTTTCCCTACCCACTACTCTTTAAAAGGCTTATATTCTTTACCCGACCACTCCATATCTAAATGACCAGAAAATTCAAGCATATTCAGTCTAATCCCATGTACCAATACCGATAAAAATCCTAACACTATATTTAAGGTATGTCCGATAAACAATATTACGGCTGCCCCTAAACCTCTAAAAACATTATTAAACCCTACGGTTAGAGCCATTTCATTAAAACTTGTCGCAACCATAACCGAAGCATATCCTACAGCAAATAATCTCAAATAGGATAAAGTATCCCCAAAAGACCCAACAAGTTTAAGGGGTAAATTTGCTATAGAGATTAGTATTCCTTTAAATATATTTTTCTGAAGATTAGAAAACAATGCCACTAGACTTGCGCCTACAATCAACAAGTACTTTGCGAACATAGGAAAAGGATTATCTAGTATTAGTGTTCCGGCAAAGAAAAAAACTCCCCACACTATCAATATCCAACCAACTTGTGAAAAAACATACAATTTATTTATATACCTAAATGCTGCTATACCGTGGGCCACTGTAAGCTGAACAGCCCCTATAAAAAGACAGATATACATTAAAAACATTTGATTTGCATCTACAAAACTATCCAGTTTACCTACAACTAAAGCATTAAAAAAAGGTAATTGGGCTATTTCTTTAAACCCAAACCAATTACCGGTAACCGCTCCCCAAATAATGGTTCCACTGGCTAAAATATACATTAACTTGAAAGGTGCCGATGGTGCTTTAAAAAATTTTTTTCTTACAAAAACTGTAGTTAACAAAAATAATACACCATACCCGGCATCGCCGATAAGCATCGCAAAAAACAAACTAAAAAAAATAAGAAACCAGGAACTTATATCATATTCTTCATACCCCGGAATAGTTCCCATAAAATTAAATACCGGCTGTATCATCTTGACCCACCGAGGATGTCTAATAAGTGTCGGAACATCCGATGAATCTACCGTATCTTCGATTACTAATCCCCATCCTTCCTTTTTCGAGCACTTTTTAATATCACTCAAATCATCATTCGGACAAAACCCCTGCAAACAACAAATTTCGTCTTCATGCGTCATACCATATCTTACTTTACAAAACTCCAGAGTTTTTTCAAGTTTTCGTTTATAATCAACAAAAAGGTATTTATATCCAAGAAGTTTCTCTATCCTTTGATCAATGTCCTTTAATTCAGCTTCTACAGCTGAAATATTTTTTTCCAAAGAATGAAGTCCTTCATGAGGAACTTCAACTTCTTTTATCTCTAACTTATCATTTTCAGATATTCCTGTAAAAGCAAGAAACATTAAATTTCCTTTTTCCTTTACTACAAAAATTAATTTTTCGTTAGACAAACTTTGAAAATCTTTTTTATTACAAACATATAATTTTATAAAAACACCGGATTTTTTTAATTCTCCTAAAGTATACTTAGATATATCTCCCCACTCATCAAACCACTCTAATTCATTTTGAAGTTTTTCCAGCTTATGTTTCAACCTTTTATTTTTTTCATCCAAAGAATTAATTTCCTTAATCATAGGATACAATTCATCTTCATTAATTAACCCATTATTTTTATTAGTCTCTCCTCTCTTCAATAAAAGAGATTTCTCTACCAATGAAATTTTATTTTCAAGAGACGTTATATGATGAGCTGAAGGCTTTATCATATGTTTTATATGCACAACCCCTAATTGTCTCAAACTTTGCAAAGCCGGATTAATATGCTTTTCCGACACAATTAAAGTAATTTTTTTCATTTTTACTATCATAAGACCACCATACTTTTCTTTTTCTCTAATTTTGCTTTAGCAATCTTTCCTCTAACTACTTCAGCAGTTTGAAGTTCTCCTATAAATATCTGTATAACTCTAATATTTTCTTTGGCTTCCGGTATTTTTATCTTCTCGAATAAATTTACCCGTTGAGCAATTATTCGTAATTCATCTTTTAAAATATGCATTTGTTTATGATAAATTGCCAATTTTATCTTAAGCGTTAACTTTTCTTTTAAAATTACTATAGCTTTATCTACCCAAAAAGGCGTTAACATTAAATCATAAGATTTTTCTTCAAACTCGACCCCTACAAATACCGGCAATTCTATTCCGGCAACATTACCCTCTTCAGTTTTTATATTTTTAATACTAAAAAATTCTGAAATAGAAACTTCTTCGGCAAAAACATCTATCCATAAAATAATTTCTTTTCTTAAATTTTCTATCTCGACCGCAAGCTCTTTAATAACTTGATGTATCTTCATTATCTCTAGCTGAAGCTGTTTCTTTTTAAGCTGAAGCATAGGGAGATAATGAAAAAATCTTTTTAATGATTCTTTCTGTTTTTTTAATTCATTTTTTGTTAATCTAATTTTGGGCATTTACATTATTCCTTAAATGGCGCTATTTTGCAATATCATTAGCGAAGGGTTGTCGCGTTTCGCGACAGTCCCTAATATAAACTAAAAATCAAAACAACTTAACTCAGTTTTTTATCGTCCCCGAACTTAACATTTTCACAGCCGTCATCATTATCCTTAATACCCTCAGTAACTGATTTATCTTCTATAGAATCAACATTTTCACTGTTTATTTCTTTCGGCCAAAACTCTTTTATTAAGTCAGTACGAAAACTAGTCTCTTGAGGCTCAAAACAATCAGCCAGTATTTTCCAACCATTATCAAGAGCATCTTCCAGAGAAATTTTAACCGATAAATCCATCATATGAGATTCAAAAAGATTTCCATACTTTAACAATTTCTTATCCCAACTGCTCATTCGAAAACCCATAGTTCTTTTTTCTTCAGTTTCTTTATACTCGGCATACAACTGAATCATATTATCCATTATAGCCCTATGGTCTTTTCTGGTCTTATCATTTACCTGTTGTTTTAAACGGCTTAAAGAACCAAAAGGCTCTATTCTGCCATTTCTTAAATAAAACTGGCCTTCTGTAATATATCCCGTATTATCAGGAACAGGATGAGTAACATCATCTCCCGGCATAGTAGTTACTGCTAAAGTTGTAATAGAACCTGCACTGTCAAAGTCAACTGCCTTCTCATATCTTTTGGCTAATTGGCTATATAAATCTCCGGGATACCCTCTATTAGAAGGTACCTGTTCCATAGTTATAGCAATCTCTTTTAAAGCATCAGCAAAATTAGTCATATCCGTAAGTAAAACCAAAACATCTTTTCCTTGTAAGGCAAATTTTTCTGCCACAGCTAAACATAAATCCGGAACCATTAACCCTTCAACTATCGGGTCAGAAGCAGTATTAATAAAGAAAATTGATCGGCTTAAAGCCCCTCCTTCTTCTAATATATTTTTAAAAAACATATATTGATCATGTTTAAGCCCTATCCCCCCTAAAATAATCATATCGACTTCAGCCTGAAGAGCAATTCGAGCTAACAATTCATTGTAGGGTTCTCCGGAAGTTGAAAATATAGGTAGCTTTTGAGATACTACTAAAGAATTAAATACATCTATCATCGGAATATTTGTCCTAATCATTCTTCGAGGAATAATTCTCTTCGCCGGATTTACAGCCGGTCCGGTTATTTCAATTAAATTATCATTTAAAGAAGGTCCATTATCCCTGGGAATACCGCTACCGCTAAATATTCTTCCCAACATATTTTCCGAAAAAGGTACCTTCATCGGATGGCCAAGAAATTGAACTTCATCATTTGTAGAAATACCCCTGCTTCCTGAAAAAACCTGTAAAGATACAATATCATCTTCAATTTTTATAACCTGAGCTAAAGACTTACTCCGGACAGATTTTACTTCTGCCAATTCCTCATAAGCAACTCCGGTAGCTTTAACAGCAATAACATTACCTACAATACTAAGTATTTTACTATGAACCTTTCTCATTTTTTCTCCCTCTACAAATGCACCTCAAAAATAAAATAAATTGATATATCCAAACTTTTATTTAAACCCCAATAATGCGGTTAGCATTATTTGCCCGGAGGGTCGACTCCAAAATTTCCACGGGAAAATTTGGCCTGTACCCGTTAGGGTAAAAAGTCGAGGTTACCTTAGAAAAACGCAAAGATACTATTTTGTACATC
>JAGLSE010000060.1 GCA_023135905.1 Candidatus Omnitrophota bacterium | reverse complement strand
GAATTTTAATATATGCCCTTCAGGGCATTTATAGTGATCATGTGCTTTATCATAAATAAACTGGCTTTTTCTAAAAGGTTTTTCTTCTTGGTGTAATGATTGTTTTTGTGATGGAACTATTACTTTGATTTCTTGCTTGTCAATTTTTTCTAATTCAGTAGTATTAGCATAACCACAATCAGCAACAGAGATCTCACACTTTTTTTTAGATCCTGGCATTCAACAGGTTGACAGTATGTGGTGTTTTTTTACTACCTGCCTAACATTTACCTGCCGTATGGATAAAATAAAGTCATTTAAATCTAAATATATACTTATTGAAAAGAATATAATTTTAAAAAAATTTTATGCAAATATTTAATATAATAAATTTTATTATAAAACAAAAATAAAAGAAACAATTAAAAACATAAACTTTTATTGCTGAAATTATCTTTTAACAAATGAGACTTTCCCGACAAAAGAGTCGTGATTAGCCGAATTGATCCTGAGCAAATGAAATGAGTCGAAGGATCTAAAGTTTAATCGTTAAAGTCAGGGGCTGGTGCTATTGTAAAACAGTTCCTCTATAGGTTTAATTTATTAATTTCGCAATATCTTTTCGTAAAAGAATTTTTATTTTTTTAATCGGAGAGGGATAAGATTCTTGTTCTATAAATGGGGTTTTGTACTTTAGCATATACTTGCCGAACCATATACGTTTTGGACGCCATAATATGTATTCAGAAATAATAAGAGGTTTTCTAATCTCGAAGTCATGTACCTCAATATAGTATTTTTTTATATAGGATAATAAATTTGGATGATAATTCTGGAATCTCCCTAAAACTATTTGTTCTGGTTTGTATTTGTTTAGAACAGATATTAAGTAATCAGGTGTTAAATTTTTAGTTATTCTTCTTTTAGATGAAAAAACAGCTAATTCGGGAGGAACTAAGATATTAGTAGAAAAAGCGAATATCGGCCGGTCAGTAAACATCCAGCGAGTACTATTTTTGTGTTTTAATATCATTCTAATAACTTCTTCCTCTCCCGAACTTATTTTTTGGGCTAAATTTTCATGCAGGGTTCTGTATTTAGCTGATAAATTTATCACCACTAAAACGATTAATACTATTACTATTAACAGGTGCAATAAATAATTCAATTTGTCGAGCACTTTCATTTTCAAAAATTTTTTTTTATTTATTTTAGTTAGTATTATTATTTTATTTAAACCTTCCGCGGCTAACCAACACAAAGGGATTGATATGAGGAGATAATGATGTTTCCAGACAGGCCTATGATTAAATAAAATTATACACGCGGATGCAAGCCATAGAAGAGGAAATAATAGTTGTCTTTTTTTTTGTTTTTTAATTAAGAATGTCGAGGTTAGAGCGAAAATAACAATCTCAGAATCTTTAAATAATAATATTAATGTAGATAAAAAACTATATCTAAATTCAGCAAAAGCAGATTTTAGAAAGTGAGGTTGGAATAAGTTTTTAATGAATAACTGCGGATCTAAACGGAAAAATATTAAAGTGATAAAAAGATAAACAAGTGAAAAGCTGATTAACCATAAACCAATAGAGGATATATATTTTTTCTTTTTTAAATACAATTGACTGTTTTGAATGATTTCTAACAGAATAATAGGTATTAGAAACGCGGTGAAAAATTTAGTTTGCAAGGATAAACCCATAAACGCTCCTGACAATATTATTAAATAGTTTGATTGGTCTTTCGCATATGAGACAACAAATAAAATTGAGAGTAGAGCAAGGCAAAGAGCCGGAATGCCAATCATAATTGATGTGCTAAGCAGAATGTAGTCGCGAGAAGAAATCAAAAATATTAATGCGATAAAAGCGCAAAGATGTCCCTGCCGTATTCTGATAATTTGATACAAGGCCCAGAGGAGAATGCTTGAAAATATTAATATTAAAATTCGTGCCGAATATACCGATTGCCCAAACATTTTTAGCCAGAAGGAAAGGATTAATGTGAATAAAGGCGGTTGGTCATTCCAAATTTCTTTATAGAGAGAAAATCCGTTTTGAAACAATGAGGTTTTAATAAGGTTTATCCCTTCATCGGGATTATATTCAAATGTTTGTTTTATTGGTGTGGTAAGAATAACTATTGTAAAAAATATTAAGATAAAAAGGAAAGGTAAAAAGAAGTTTTTGTTTTTTATGATTGAAATTAGTAATGATTTTGTCATGATATAGGGTTTTTTATTCTTATTTTTTATTAAGGGTTTTTTATGGTCTTTTTGATTTACAATTTACTTCAATTGTATTTCCTAGCTATTATTTTTGATATAAAGTATTAAACGCGCTAATGAGAAAATTTTTCGAATTTTACATGTCATCTTTATTTACAGGTAATATATCTTTACGTAGATATAATTTAATAATTTTTAGATCTCTTATTGGGTTTTTTTTTGTAGACTTTAGATAAATATATCTTTTTTCTTGAGTTATATTGTCCGCCACCTTATTCTTTAATGAGTTCAGGCGAGTGATTATTAAGTTTAAATCAAGGGGGGTATTTTGAACTTTTTGTATTATTTGTTCTTTTTTCCAATCGGTTATTTCTTTTTTGATTAGTTTATAAGCCGCCATTTTATCTTTTTTTGTAGGGAAATATTTTAGGCAATCTGATTTTAGAAAATGATAACTTTTAGTTTTGAATACACCGTCTTTACTAATGGTCATAGGGTATAGTGAACTTTTATTAAGGTGAAAGAGTTGATTTTTTTTTAAATTTGAATATGCGGAAATCTGTTTGGTTAATAAAGTTTCAAAAAAAGTTAATGTATGTAATTTTTTACTGTTTGTTTGTTTTATGTGTTGAGAGATAAACCAGGGGTTGGTAATAAAGTCTTTAAAGAGAGAATAGGGGCCGTGGGGGTAGGTTCGTAAGCTTTTATTTCTCCACCCTCGAAGAGGTACCGTTCCATTATAAATATTAATATAATTATCTTCAATATAATTAATTGCATCTTGTCCGTAATAGTTACTTTTATTCAGAAGTATTAACCCGGGGTTGTATTTTTTTAGTTTTTTTATAAAATATTCTTGTGCTGAAAGGCTTGTGAAGTTCCTTTTATGTGAGACAAGAATCAGTTCTGGTGGGACTAGCATGTTAGTATAGTAAGCAAATATCGGCCGGTCAGTAACAAGCCATTGGGAAGTCGTTTTATATTTTGAGATAATATTAATTATTTCTTTTTCTTCTTTCACGATATTTTTGTTTAAACTTTTTACTATTTTGTTGTATGTATGAGGCAACTCAAATAATATTAGTATTATTAAAATCCCGGTTATCCAATGAATACATATATTTATAAATCCGGGGTGATTATTTTTAACAACACGTTTTTTTAATATTCCAATATGAAAAAAATCATTGATTCTTATTGCGGCCAACCAGCAGAAGGGGATAGAAATAAAAATATAATAATGGTGCCAAATTGGTTTATGAATCATTAGTATGATGAGAGCAGAAAATGCCCATAAAAGGGGGAAAAGAAAAAGTTTTCGATTTTTTTTTAATATAATGGTAAAAGAACTTAGTAAAGCAAGCAGGGTAATCCCGTAGTCAGCTATTAGCATTTTCCATATAACAGAAAAGTTAGCTTTATTAATGTTTATTCTGGCTGCATGAGGTGCTATGAGTTGTTCTATTAGTAAAGAAAAATCATTTTTGAAAAAAAGGATAATAATGCTAAGGTAGGTGAGTGCTAAACTACTAACCCATAATAACAGGGTAGATAAAGTGTTAGTAGCGGTCTTAGTCTTTGCATTAGAAAAAAAACTTATTTCTAATAAGATTAGAGGAATAAGAAATGTCGCGTACAGTTTAGTTTGTAAAGATAAAGCCATAAAAAATCCCGATAATATTAATAATCGTTTTTGTGGAAATTTTTCATAATACACCACACATAAGATTGAAAGTATCGCGAAAGAAAAAGCAGCCATTCCAAGCATGAGTCCTGCGCTTAAGCGTAAAAAAGCTGTGGAGGATAATAGTAAAATGATTGTAATAAAAGCACAAACCTTTCCTTTTTTTATTTTTACAATTTTAAATAAAGAAAAAAGCAGGATGATAGAAAATAAAGTTCCTAATATACGTATTTGTTGTATTGATGTCCCGAATAGTTTTATCCAGAAGGAAATGATTACTGTAAATAGAGGGGGTTGGTCGTTCCATATTTCTGTGTAGAGAGCATATCCTTTCTGGAATAATAAGGCTTTCATCAGGTCTGTCCCTTCGTCAGTGTTGTATTCAAAAGCTTGTTTGATAGTAGGCGTTAGAAGAACTGCGTTGAGAAATACTGCGATTAAAATTACAATAAGAAGTATATTTTTCTGTTTATATAGGAAGTTTAATAGGTTTTTCATGATAGTTTAGTTTATCGTTAGATAATATGGTTTTTAAAAGATAGTCAAAAACTTCTTTTGAGTAAATACTTGTTAATAAATGACCAGGGTGCGGGTTAGTTAAATTAGCTCGGAATTGTCGTTTTGAGGCATAACATATAGTAGGATATAGATTTAAACATTTAATGTTCGCTTTTTTTATACAGCGAATAATAGAGTCATATTTTTTGCAATGGGAAGACGGATGAGATCCGGGCGTAAGAATAATCAAAGACTGTAAATTATTTATAGAAACAAAAATTGATAAATTAGATAGAAGTTTTGTATATTCTTCCGGGTTTTCCCTGGAATAAAGGTTTTTTTTCCAGTTTTCATGACCCCAGTCATTTAAAACCCTGTCTATGATATTATCGAAATGTTTTTTGATGGTTGTTTCAAGTTTATGGTTCCATATCGTTTCATAAGGAACCCCATCACCCAGAATATATGAATTATCTAATACTGTGATTCTATGGAAGTCTTCTTTTTTTTTTATTTCACGCGATAGGTCATTAAATAAGAAACTATTGTTTTGTGCGGCGGCTTTATTTGCAGTATTTATCTTATCGTCTATTTTTTTATATTTATCTGAAATCCAGATAGGACAGGGATTATTTATATTGTCAAAATAGTCGGTTTTCAATATAGTTTCTAAAATCACCAGACTTAAAAATATAGATATGACCGTGAGAAAAAAAAATATGAATAGGGGTTTAAAGCGTTTTTTAATTTTATGTTTTATTCTCATGAGTAGATAGCCGAATAATTTTCAAAAGTGTTTGTTAGCCTGAAATCATATTAGGTGATAAAATATTAGTCTGATCCGTATTTTAAATTTTTTACGGAATAAGATAAGTTTTAAATATAAGATGATACTTAAAAATAAAAAATTTTTGGTAAGGAAATCTAAAACAGTCATTATTATATTAGTAAAAATTTTAAAGTCAAATTTAAAGGTTGATCGTGTTTGCGGATAAATGGGCAGAGTTTTTGAATATTACGGTTGAAACAATCTTTTAACAGGTTTAATCCTTAGGAACTACAGAACCAATTATTTTATTAATTTTTGAATAACCAAAGGAAGGAGGCTCCCCTAACATTATATTTTTGATTTCTTTTATGTAAATTTTGAGTACTTTTTTTTCATATTTATTTTTAGTTTGAGATTTAAGGAGATTCAATTCTTTTAAAGCCTTGCCTCATTCTGGAATTAAATTTATTTTTTTGTTGTTCCAGTATGAACAATAAATATTCGCGAGATGGTCGAATCCTTCAAAAGAAAATATAGCTTTTATTTCATGAGAGATTGAAGGAGTTTCATTAAGTTTTGATTTATCCTCTTCAAACCTTTTTATTTCTTCGTTTAAGTCTTTAGATATAGATTTGATAATTGACTGATAATCAAAATTTTTACGTATTTCGAAAATTTCATCTCTTTTTTTAGATAATTCCTTATAAAACTTCTCAAAATCCTCATTAAGTGTATGTTTTTTTAGAAATATAGGATCTAAAAAAAAATATCATGTTTTTTAAATTTTTTAGACTCAATATCAGAAATAGTCGTAATTGTATTAATGTTTTTAGAAAGCAGCAGTTTTGTTAAAAAATCATCAGGGAATTCAGCAACAAAATTAATAAATTGAAAATTACTTTTTAGATTTAAATTAATTTTATTCTGCGTATAATCTTGCCAAATAAAATAGTAATATGTATTGCAAAATATATTTTCAGAAGGGCAAGCCCAGAATTTTGTCAATTTATTGATTTCTGAAATTCCTGAATTGATGGAGTTATCTATACGCATTAGTTGTTCAGGTTTATTTGTTTTATCTAAAGAAGTTATGAGGAAATGATCCTTTCTCGCATTATCATTTATCAAAATCCAGTCGATAATATGAATTTTTAAAATCTAATTAAGAGCTTTCTGATTGAGTTGGTTGGGAGAATAATTTGATAATGTGCCATGATTGGGAATAAATTCTTGAATATTGCCTGATACTTTTTTGCCGTTTATGTTTAGAGTTATGTAATGGATTCTTGGGGATGAAAGGCCTAAGAGTTTATATAGTCTATAAACAATAACAGCTTTTTCTTTTTTACTAGAATGATCCCAATAAGGGTATTTTTTTTCTCCTATGGATCCGGGTTTAAATATCCATTTTTGCCCAAAATTATCTTCCAAGGTAAGTTTTGTTTGTGCGCCTTTTTTTATTAATTGTTCGGGTGATAGGTTAAAGCTTAACATTTGAAATACTTCACTATCTAAAGACAACCATTTTTTGTAAATATTGATGAGTTCTTTATAATCATTATTCTTATGATTTAGTTCAGAAGGTGTAATTATTTGGGAAATTGGTAGAGCGATAAAGAAGAACAATACAAAAGCAAATAAAATTCTTTTTTTATTTAGATATAAGTGGGAAACCATTTATAACTCCATTTTTAATAAATAAACTCTTATTTAAAATTTTAACATCTAAAAACGCAGAGTCCATTAGACAAATGTTATTTGTTTATATTTTTATGGGGGGATAATAAATTTTTTAAAAACTCTTAAAAATACAAAGGGTGATATAAAAATACAGAATATATCTTTGACAAAATTATTCTATTAATCAGGATGTGTGAAGGAAGATTTTGTTTGAAATAGTTTTTTGCGTTGTTTTGGGCTAAAGTTATTTTAGACTTTTTTAAGATATTTCTTCCTATTTTAAAGAAACTATGAACATTGTTGTTGCTATCAGTCCTTTTTTATTCATTTTTTGATGTAATATCCTTTGATTAACAAGGTTTAGTTAGTATAATGAACTATTATAGAAAAAAAAGATTGTATAATTTGCATAAAATTGGAGGTATTATGAAATTTTCTATAGTTATTCCAATACATAATGAAGAATCCTCTATAATACCGTTATATAGTGAAGTAAAAGAGGTAATGGGTGGGTTGAACCAGCGTTATGAGGTTATCTTTGTGGATGATTGTTCAGCAGATAACAGTTTAAAAGAGTTAAAGAGGATCGAACCTATCCCAGGCACTCTTTTAATTATTAGTTTAAACAAAAAATGCGGACAGGCTGTAGCTTTACAGGCTGGATTTGATAAATCCAGGGGAGAGTTAATCATTACTATGGATGGAGACCTTCAAAATAGCCCCAGAGATATACCAAAGTTAATAGAAAAATTGAATGAGGGTTTTGATGTTGTCTGCGGCTGGAGATGTGAAAGACAAGACCCGAGAATTAAAGTTTTAACTTCTAAAATTATTGGCTATTTTCGAAGCATTATTACAAGCGAAAAAAATCATGATTTTGGCTGCGCATTAAAGATTTTTAAAAAAAAGGTATTGAAAGGGATATGTTTTTCAAAAGGGATGCATAGATTCTTCACTTTAATTATGATTAAATTAGGGTATAGAGTAGGAGAAGTTAAAATTAAGCATTACCCTCGAACCGGAGGTAAATCTAAATATAATATACACAATAGGGTAATTGAATCGTTAGTTGATTTTATCTGTCTTCAGTTTTTTGGTGTTCGTTGTTTGATGAAGGTTAAACAAAACTATAAAATTAAGGAGGTAATTAAGAGATGATATCGTTTTTTGAAAATTTAGGAAGAGGAGAAAACGGTTTTTGGCTTTGTTTGGGTTTTGTTTCTCAGGTTATTTTTTTTACCAGATTTTTTGTTCAATGGGTTGTTTCAGAAATAAAGAAAAAAAGTGTGATACCAATATCTTTTTGGTATCTTAGCATAGCAGGTTCTTTAGGATTAATGGCTTATTCTATCTATAGAAAAGACCCTGTGTTTATTGCGGGTCAAAGCCTAGGCCTTGTAATTTATATAAGAAATTTATTTTTTATATCAAAAAATAAATCAAAAATATAACAAAGTTTGCTCTTTATGAGTAAATAATAATTATAAATAATTTTTATATTTTTAAAAAAAATAAATATAACTTTAGGTTTATTCTATGGCAACAAAATTGTATATGTGATAAAATTAAAATTATGGCAGGAAGAAATAAAACCGATGATAATATTAGCAGATTAATCTTAAAAGAGAGGAGTAACAATAAATTTTGGGGTTGTAGGAAATTAGCCCAATTGCTTAAAGAAAAGTACTCTATAAAAATTTCAAAATCAACAGTCAATAAAATAGTTAAAGACCATGGAATATATAGTAAAAAAGGACGAAAAAAAGATTTAAGTATATATAAAAAAAGGCATAAAGACTTGGCTGGGTTGTATATTTTTAAATCATTTGTGGATGAAATCGGTTTGTTTGATGAAATAGTAACTCAGTTAAAAGATATATTTCCTAAAATAAGAAAAGAACGCCTTAAAAAAATTTTATTATATATAAGTTTCTGTAAATACTTAGCTTACGATTCAATAAAGTCCGAATTAATTTTAAAATTTTTAAAAATTAAAACAATATCGTTTAAAGTGGTGACCAGGTTAGAAGAAACGCTTTCTCGCTATTCACCTGTTATTAATTTAACTACTTTTAATAAACGGATAGATATGGTCTATTCTTTGAAATTTGTTTTTGGTAATGGAAAATATTTATTTTCTGATGCTAAATTATTAAATTTAAAATCACAACCTAATTTATTGAGATATTATGCTTTACCTTTATTTAAGGTAGAGTTGACTTTAGAAAAAGTTAAAAGTATAAATTCTATTATAATTTTTGCCCGGCCAAGTGTTGAATATTTATCAGGACTTATTTTTGATTTTTTCAATAACTTAAAGTCTGGAATAAAAAAGATTGAATTGTTAGGTAAAAAAGGTGAAACAATAAAGGAGATTTCGTGTAATAATTTTAAACCTTCATTTTTAATTGGATATGTTCCTTCTTTGGTGTATAAAAGTATATATTTTAGAGAAAAACCTAAACATAAAAAGGTTTTATTTGATCCTTTTTGTTATTTTTATTTGACTAATTGTTATTCAGAGTTTTTACAAAATTCTGGGAAACAAGCATTTAAGGCTAATAATGTCCTTATTAGAAGGAAAAAGGAATCTTTTCCTTGCTGGGGTATAATTACAAATAGCGAATTTTCATACGGATTAGTGAAAGAATACTTTTATTTTTGGCCTTATTTGGAAGAAGTATTTCTAAATCAACACGTGAATAACGAAAGTGACGATGATAATTTTGATAATGTAAGTGATTCTTGTGATTTTTTGCCGGATACTATGGTTATGGATAGTTTTTCTAAAACTGCAAAACTTTTAGATAATTTAAGTAAAATTATAAAATTAAGGGGAGTTGATTGGAAGAAAAATATATTATGTGCCCAGGGGTCTATCTCCAAAGGAAAGAAATGGGTTAAAATATTTATTCCAAAGATGGATCCGGCATTAAAAAAACAGATTAATTGTAGTTCTGTATTTGTCGAGAATAAAAGGCTATTTGTGTTTTAACTGTTCTTTTTATGTTTGAATCATAGGTTTGAGTTTAATTTTCCGAGGATTGCTTCCATATACGTAACTTATAATGATTAGGTGAATCAATATGTGCATGAGAGTTATAATCTTTTGGTTTTGAATATCGTGGTGTTTGTTTGGCAAAATACCAGTGAGTATCTTTGATAGTAAAATAGATGAGGGGGCTTCGGAGAGTATATTTAAATTGGGGGATATTACTGGATATTATTATATTTAATATCTATAACCTTCAATTGCGCAAACATTAATAAATAATAATGTCCGTATAGGTTAAATTGATTTAACGTTGAAAATGTTTAATATTTTTAGTTTTTAAAAGTGTTAATATATATAGGTATTAAAAAAGTTTGAAGAAAAATGGTTTATTGAATCGGTCAGGATGATTTATTTAAATATTTCTGAATTTGGCAATTAAGTCATAAAGTAGTTTTTTTTTGTTTTAATAAACATTGACTTATCAATTTTTGGTAAAAAAGGTTTATACGATTTAGAAAAACTGAAAATTTAAATTGAAAAATAGTTTTTTTTATGTATTTCAGAAAAAAAGGATATATATAACAAAAGTTTAATGAGAGTCGTTATTTTTTGGTAAAAAAATATTTTTCAATTTACTTGACAATTGAGTACAAAATAATGTATATTTGATATGTAGAAAAAATTAGAGTTAAAAGTGAAATTTAATTTTAGAAACGATAAAGCCGTAACCCAAGGGAAGGGGGAACGGAAAGCCACGGATCCCAGAATTTTAGGTTTTGATAGGTTTTTATTAATGCAAAATAATTTTTAATTTTGCGTTATTAATATGTTGAAACCTTATTAGCAATTAATGGATACCCAGGCTACCGAAAACTAAAAGGTAGCCTTTTTTTATGAGAAGTTTATGAATTTTAAAAAAAGCCAATCAGTTTTCGAATATTTTATAATAACAGCTACGGTAGCTGCAGCTGCTTTAGTTTTCGCAAATTGTCCTTTTTGGCAAAATATAAATAAGTCTTGTAATGTCGCATTTGAAAAAGCGGTAACGGATATGGCAAAATGAAGAAATTTCAAAGTGTAATAGAATACGCAGTGTTAATTGCAGTTGTAGCTGCTGCTTTTATTGCAATGAATCTTTATATGCAAAGGGCGGTTAAAGCAAATTTAAAGTATATTGAAACACAGATTAATTCAGGACCATGATAGAGATTATGGATTGCCGTGGGTTAACAAAATAGGAGGTGAATTCTATGCGTAAGAGAAAGGGGCAGAGTATATTGGAATACGTAATAGTTCTAACAGTGATAGTTGTGGCTATTGCCCTTGGAGCAAAAACTTATTTGACTACCGCGATTGACACTAGTTTTAGTAATGCTCAAGATACTATGGATGCCGGGACTAATTCTTTGGTGCCGTGATAACTTTTTTTAAAGTTAATCTTTTTGAGTAACATAATTATTAATTTGATAAGGAGGTGAACAAACATGTTAAAGAGAAAAGGTCAGAATATTGCAGAATACTCAATATTGATCACACTAATTATTATAGCTGCCGTAGGTATGCAGACCTATGTCAAAAGAGGTTTGTCCGGACGGGTTAAAAACGTTGTGGATCATGTCGGTGTTCCTGGTGATGTAGGAGGCGCAGTTTTAAATTTAGATGCTGCCCAATACAAGCCTTACTATGAAGAGTCAAAAAGTGTAGTGACGTCTCATACAGAATCTGATAGAGGCTTATCTAGTTATGGTGGTCTTGCAGTTTCAGGTGTAGATGATGTTGTTTCAGTAGCACCAGCGGGATATGAAACGACAAAGGCTACAACAGATGCTGATTAAGATTTGTTGAATTAAGGTGTTTCTTTTAAGGGTAACATAAAATTAAAATTTCAATTAGTATATTTATGAGGAGGTGGGTAAAATGCAGAGACGTAAAGGTCAGAGCACATTAGAATACGCTTTGATAATTGCTGTTGTAGTATCGGCGTTATTGATGATGCAGCATTATGTTAAGAGAGGCATTGGAGGTAAATTAAGAAGTTCAAGTGATGAGATTGGGGATCAATTTGATCCGTTTGATCATAGTGGTACATTTTCAGTAGCTAGCGATAGTTTGGTTACATCAGAAAACAATACAGCAGCTACAGGCGCAGGAATTCAGACGACTACATATGGAACTGGAGTCGGCGGTTTCGGTAGATCACAAACAAAATCAGGTGGTGAAGATGTTGCATCGTATGATCCCGAAAATATTAAACTTATATATTAATAAGTTTTTCGTTTAGGGATTGTTTAAAAGGTATTATGTTAAAAAAGTCCGGGAGTCCGAGTTTATATGAAATTGTTTAAAAGCCAAACTTTAAGTGAATATAGTATATGTCTGGCAGTGATTTTAGCTGTTATCTTTGGAATGCAAATATATGTTAAAAGAGGTCTTGCCAGAAGGTATAAGAAAGTAGCTAATCATGCTAGTACTGTTTCGGGAGCCATGAAACAACATAAACCCTATTATACCGAAGAAAAGTTTGAGGTTAAACAATCTTATAGTATGTCAGATAAAATGGAAGTTGGCGGAGGACGTGATAGAAAATATAAAAAAGATGTTATTGAAGTTAAAGGTGAAAGTTTACAGAAGGTAACTTATAAACCTTTTGCTAGTGATCTCAGACTTCCCGGACTTTTTTAATTTTAATTGTTGTAATAAATTTGAAAGTTGTTTAGGTATATTATGTTTAAAAAAGAGAAAAAAGCTCAAAGTATAAACGAATATGCCCTTATTTTAGGTATTGTCGCTGTTGTTTTAGTAAGTATGCAGACTTATTTTAAGAGGTCAATTAACTCGATGATTGTTAAAACAGCAGATCAAATGGGTGATAAAGCTGAAGTTGATTGGAAAGCATATTATGCTGATCGCGGTATACATCCTAATATTCTTTTGCCTGCCCAGACTATAGGAGCAATGGAAGAAGGGTTAATTTATTATACAGTTAATGATGCGGCTACTTTTGTGCCTTTAACGAGTAATACTACTACGACTTTTAAACTTACGGAAAACGATAAAAATGCGGCCGTTAAAACAAGAAATGACTATGATACGAAAACAGTTTTTAAAGGAAAATGGATAGCTGTTAAAAAATTTGATAGTTTGGGAACATTTTCAATAAATGAAAAAAAGGATGAGTAAGGAGAAGTTATCATTAAAAAGATGAAAATTTGATTGTATGGTTGATATTAAAAAAGTTGGAAAATTAAAAGGGCAGTCAACGATGGAGTATGCGGGAAGTATTCTTTTTGTGGCAGCAGCTCTTATTATGATGCAATTTTTTGTTATGAGAGCTATAAGCGGAAGAATTCGCGTAGCCGGAGATGGAATAGGAGAACAGCATAGCGTATTATTCACTGAATCTGATTTCACTGAAAAGTCTAGTTCAACGACTAAAATTGTTCCGTATATGTACCCATTGACGGATCAGAATAATAAGGCGTTACTGGATTCATCAGGAGTGAAAATTTTTGGCCTTGATGTTGATTACGGTGTAGATGAGAAAAGAAGTAAAAAAGGAGTTGAAGAAATATCGGGTTATTGAAGAGTTGTTTTTATTTTTAAATGTTTGTTTAGATTCATTTAATAGAGTTTTATGATGATAAAATTTACGAAGGATAAATTAAAAGGGCAATCAACATTAGAGTATTCTCTTGTTTTTGTTTGTTTAGTAGCGGCTTGTATAGCAATGCGGAGTTATGTGCAGCGTTCGGTACAAGGAGGATTAAGACAGGCAAGTGATCAAATAGGAATACAATATTCTTCGGAGATGACAGATGCAGATATTACTGTAAAATTTGAGTCGGATGCAACAATGAAGCAAGAAATGATTCAAGCATTTGATCCTATAACTAAAGTTGATTTGGTAGATATCTTTGGAGAACCGATATATGCTATGGAAGATAAACCTGTTGGTCAGGTAAAGCAAACTACAGAAAGGAAAGGGTATGAAAAATTGGGTAAGTTTAAAGCTAATTTATTTTAGACGAAAAACACAGGCATTAAGCGAGCTTGCTATTTTTGGAACAATTCTTCTGCTTGTTTTTGCTTTTATGATTCGTATGGGTATGATTTATATGCATACCCAAGATATTAATATGCGGGCTTTTCGTCTAGCGATGTCTCAAGCCATTAAGGTTAATAGGCCGGATGCTAGTGCTACTGTGCTTTTAGTCGAGGATAAACATATTCCGGATCCTGGGGATATTGTTGGGATAGGAGATTTTATTCCTGCACAAGGTTTTGGCAACGTAGTTTGGGGCAATACTTTGCCTTATTATACACCTATAGGTAAAACTTATCCTTATGAAACGGCAGCGGATTTAAATATAATGCATTTTCAGGTGAATGATATAATTAAAGAATACCAAACAGAAGGTTATGGTAAAACTGTTGTTACAGGCAATTCTGCTCTGGCTTGTGTTGATTGTAGTTCAGCAGCATTTTATGCGTATACTGATCATTATGGATGGAGTTTGATTAATCAAAACGAAACTAGGGTTGTTGATCCGGTAGAAGACCCAAGAGCTATCTATATGGACGCTAGTAAGATTACAGATGTTATCACTAAGATTAGAATTGATGGGACTCATGATGTATTGAGTGTTTTATATGTACAACCTAAACCAGCACCTAATGAATATCAAGTTGCGTGTTTTTTCCTATTAAATCCCGCGAATGGAGAGTTAAATCTTAACTATCTTGCACTTAATGCTGATCTTGACGAAGATGGGATTCCTGATGTAAATCCATCTAATGTGCAAGGGATTATCCCGGGAATCACTAAGATGAAGCGTCGGGATTCTATTAAATTGACTGAAGAGTCGGAGGGAAACGGTAATTCTAGGACAAGTGTAACGAAACAAAAATTTTTAAACAGTAAAATTGAACATAAGGTGAAAACAAATCAGGGTGTAGATGCAAAAGATTTTGATTATAATGTTATAATGAATAGGACAACAACATGGAAAACACCAAAATAAAAAACAGACACTATGGACAAGTTGTGATAGAATTTATTAGTGCGTTTATAGCTTTATTGCTTTTGTTAGTGGCTATAACTAAGATTTTTGTATGGATGGGCAGTACTATTATTGGCCGAAATAGAGCTTTTGAAGATTCAAGGACTGATGCAGGATATAGTGGTACCGTAGATACTACTCTTGATTTTTATAATGAGACTTCTATCCCCAAAAAAGAGGATTTAAAAATTTTTTAAGGCTGGTAAAAGATATGAGAAGGGCAATGGCTTTTATAGAATATGTTTCATTAATTTTGGCAATAACAATTGCTTTAGGGGCGGTTCAATTTTATTTAAAAAGGGCAGTATCAAGTAAATATAAAGAATCAGGGGATGTTTTTGGTCATGGTAGACAGTTTGAACCTGGAGTAACTACAGATGGTAGTGGAAATCTAGTGGAGTAAAATTGTATGTTTTATGTTGGAATAATACTTGTATTCTTATCTTTAGCCTTTCTTGTATATAAAGGTCTGCCTAAATTTTTCCAGAAATATTCTAATTTACAGGAAAAGAGAATGAAAAAGGCTGAAAGGGCGTTGAATGATATGTTTATGTTTAAGGATAGACAAAAACTACTATCAGTCTTCACTACAATTCCTTTAGCCTTTGGGGCGGTAGGGTTTATTCTTTCGGGGAATCTAATTGGTTTTAGTATAGGCGCAGTTTTAGGTTTTATTATACCTACGTTTTATATTAAAGGAATTGCCACAAAAAGACGTTCGGACTTTTTGAGTCAATTAGTTGACGGTATAATGGTATTATCAAGTTCTCTTAAGGCAGGGTTGAGTTTAATACAGGCGTTTGAAGTATTATCTGATGAAATGCCGTCTCCTATGAGGGATGAGTTTTCATTGCTTATTAGAGAAAATCGTATGGGGGTTTCTTTGCAGGATTGTCTTCTTCATCTTAGGCAAAGAAATCCTTCTGAAGATTTAACTTTAGTCACTACAGCTATAATAATTGCTCAAGAAACTGGAGGCGATTTAACTCAAATTTTTGAACAACTTGTTTTTACACTTAGAGAAAAAAGAAAGCTTGACGGTAGAGTCAGAGCTTTAACTGTCCAGGCTAGGCTTCAAGGTACAATTATGGCATTATTGCCTATAGGTTTCGCGTGTTTTACTTATTTTGTAACACCGGAAAATTTTGAGCTTTTGATAAATGATAGTATGGGCAGAATTCTAATTGTTTACGCGATAATTTCGGAAACAATAGGGATATTTTTAATTAAAATTTTAAGTAAGGTAAAGGTGTAATACATGGAATTTTTATTTATAAGTATATTGATTTTTATTAGTATTGCTACTTTTTTTTACCATTTTTCTTCACAACAGTTGAGTGAAAAAATTCGTTTGCCCAAGCAGTTAAAGACAGATATTAACCAAAGAGACGGGTTGAAGAGAATTTTAGATTTACCTTCTGATTTGATTTCTCGAGTTTTAGGAAGAATAAAAATTCCTTTCAATAAACTGAATACGTCATTAGTTTCCGCGGGTAAGCCAATCAATTTACATCAATATATTGCTTTCAAGATAATAATGGCTTTTGCTTTTCCTCTTTTATTATATATTTTAAATTTTAATAAACCTACAGCCCTTGTAATTGCCGCTTGTGCAGGCTTTATGTTTCCTGGTTTATGGTTGAAAGGACAGATTAGCTCCAGGCAATTATCAATATTAAGGGATTTACCGGATATTATAGACCTATTAAATATCTGTGTTGGTGCTGGCCTTGATTTTATGGTTTCTGTAAGGAGAGTTGTGAGTGAAACTAAAGACTGTGCGATATCAAGAGAATTTAAAGTTATGCTTCAGGAAGTTCAGATGGGGCAGTCAAGACGTGATGCTTTAAGGAATTTGTCGGTTAGAGTTAATAGTACGGATGTAAGTTCTTTTGTTAGGTCTCTTTCTCAGGCTGACCGTATGGGATCACCTATAACCGAAGCTCTAAAAATACAGGCTGAAGAACTTAGAATTCGCAGGTTTCAAAAGGGAGAAGAGTCAGCACTTAAGGCGCCGATAAAACTTTTGTTACCGCTACTTTTTTTTATTTTGCCGGTTGTTTTAGTTATAGTTGCCGGTCCGATTATGATTCAATTTACTAGAGGCAATCTGCTTAATTTTTAAAAATTTGATTTTGAAGGCGAAAAATTTTTTAAAAGGCGGTGAGGAAAATATGGGAATAGCAAGGAAAATTTTATTATTAAGCATAGTTGCTATTTTTGGTTTAACTCCGACAGTTTATTCAAAGGATTTTACTCAGAAACTTAATGAATTTAGAACAAACTTTTTAGATACAAAGGTGCGTAATGTAGGGTATGACTTATCAGGAACTGCGGGTGATGATCCAAGTTACGGGGAGAACTATTATAGGGGAGGATGGAAATCTAAGGAAGGCACTAAAGCTATTATAGGAAGAGCTGTTTTTTCTGTTGGGCATAAGGCAGCTGATGTTGCAGATAGAGTCAGACACGTTGAAGTAGGCAAAGAAGCAGGCCGCTTAGTGGAGAGAACGGCATCAAATGTAAATACTATTGGAAACAATATTCAATTCGGAGTTAATACAAGGGTTAACAATGCTAAAGGCCTAAGCAGTGATTATGCTAAAAGCCGTAAAGCCAGTGCTAGAAGAAATGGAGAAAATGCGGCTATATTGTGGGAGGCTACAAGTAGTTTTAATCCGGCGGTACATGACGCCCTTTACTCACATTGGGATAATGAAAAAAAAGAAATGACTCCTTTGACTCTGCACAATAGACTTGATAATGCGTTTAATAGTGTAAGAAATCAAGGGAAAAAGAAACAGTCAGGAAACTGGTTGAGTAATACGTGGCATCGGATGTTTCCCAAAAAACAAAATAAAGAAGAAGTCTATACGAAACCCACTGAGGTGCCAACGAATTTGGGTGTAAATAGTTCCGGTCTTTATGGCGTTGAGGTCAGGGATTCTGAAGAGACATCCGTTTCCACAGTAAATTATACGGCAGATATACAGGGTGATATTTCTAATTTTAGTAATGAAACCATTATTAAAAATTTAAAAGAGAATAGAGGTATTTCTTTTGTTAAAAATCAAACTTTAGGTAATTTGATGATTTATACGGAAGTTGCGTCAAAGGATGATCCTAACAATGGACAGGTTCTTTGTGTTGTAGATGAAGATAGAGGGTTTTCTGTAGAGTATAAAGATTCAAAGCCTTTTATTGTTAGTTTTGATGACGAAAGCGAAAGTGTATTTTTAAGCATAGATGAAGATTTAGATAAGAAGTTCTTAAAGGTTAGAGATTCGAATGGGATTATTTATGATTATAGCGAAAAAAATGTTGAAGGTTCTAAAGTAATAACTATAGAAAACCCTCTTCCTGTTGTATTTTCAAAGTATCTTGATAAAAATGGGGGACATTTTAAGAAAGAAGGGAGGGATGCGTATTATCACGTTGATAAACATGGTGAAAATAAAAAACTTGTATTTAAAAAAGAAGAAAGCAGTAGAGGATTATTTTTTGTAACTTATGATTTAGATTCTTCGGATGGTATTTTAAAGCCAAAATCAGCTATCTCTGCAAACGGGAAAGAAACAATAACTTTTTCAGAAGTAGATAAAGGGACAATAGTTGATAGTGATGGAGTAGAGTGGAGGACTTATCCATTTCATTATTACTCAGGAGAAAAAAATGAAAGAGTGGATTATATTTCTTTGAGTGAAAGACCTGTTAACTAAAGTAAAAAAATAATTCAGCACAGACGGAAGTGAAACCCGGAGTAGATGTAAATCTTGAAAAAATAACTGAATTTAGTATTGAAAAATATTTTTAAAAGGTTTAGATTAACAGACATTCTGTAGTGATTTTAAAAAAAGTTAGAAGTTGTTTAGTTAATAAAAACTTAAGTATTTAAGGGGATAAACATAAATAATTTATTGGCTTGTGGTTTTATTGTATTTTAGAAAATGTTATTATTGGGTAAAAGTAGGTTATAAAAATAATGATAGTATATTAGACTATGGATAAAATACTAATTGAGCTGCAAAATGATATTTTAGATAGTATATCAGGTAAAGTTACTCTTTCTATGCATTATGATGAAAGACGGGTTTTGGTTATAGACGCCTTAGTAGATGCCTGTAATGTAATTCAAAATAAATTTAATATAGACAAATTTGGGGTCTTAGAAAACATTGATGAACGGGAAAAATTTATTGATTCACTTTTATCTATAGAACCGATAGAAGAGTTATTGGATGATAATGATGTTGAAGATATAGTGATTAATTCTTTAAGTCCCATATACGTTCATAGATCCTCAAAAGGTTTATCTCGTACAGATAAAAGAATTAAAGATCAGAAAGAGTTAGACCTTTTTATCAAGAAAATATTAGTTTTTTCCGGAGAAGGTAAGTTTCGCAAAATAAATGATTTAGAGTTACCTAATATGAGAGGCAGGGTTAATGTTGTTATTTCACCTTTAGGTCCTCAGATTACAATTGCCAAAATAAAAAAGGAACCATTAAGTATCATTGATTTGATAAATTTGGGAACTCTTGATTTTGAGATGGCTGCTCAGTTATGGATTTATGTAGAAGGATTTTGGGTTTGTCCGGCAAATATCATAGTTTCAGGAGGACCGGGATCCGGTAAAACTACACTTTTAAATGCTATTTTAGGATTTTTGCCTAGAAATGAAAGATTAGTAATAATAGAAGATACATTAGAGTTAAACACAAAATTTGCAGATATTTGTTCTAGATTAGAGAGTTCTTATGATTTAAGTATGGAAGATTTGGTAAAAAATAGTTTGAGGATGCGGCCGGATAGAATAGTTATTGGGGAAGTACGGGGTATAGAAGCTCAAGGTTTAATGACTGCAATGAATATTGGTAAACATTGTATGGGCACAATTCATGCAAACAGTGCCCGAGAAACTATTTTAAGGCTTCAGAGCGAACCGATGAATATTCCGGAATCATTAATAGGCTTAATTAATGTTATAATTATAATGAGAAGATATTACAACAAAGGCAAAGCTTTTAGAGTTGCTCATGAGATTAGTGAAACCGCAGGGTTACAGGAAAGACGGGTATTACTTTCTTGCCTTTGGGAATACGATATTGCAGGTAAAAGGTTTATTAAAACAGCTCCCAGCAGTATATTTCGAGATAGGATAGCCCAGATGGCTGATGTTTCTCCTAAAAGAATAATGGAAGAATTAACAGTTCGAGCAAAAATTCTTAAAGCAATAAGAGATAGCAAAATAATAGGGTTAGAGGAAGTTTCAAGTATTTTAGACGAATATCGGCAACAACCTAAAAAAGTTGCCGCAAATTTTGGAATTTAACCAATAAGTATTAGTGTTGTCAATAAATAGGAAAAAATATTATAATCGATAGTTTATGAGTGGGTGTATCGAAAATTTTAAAAAATAGCTATAAAATTGAATTCTTTTAAACTTAACTCAATTTTGTCAATATAAAACTTTAGTGTAATTATACTATAAAAATCAAAAAAAGTTGATAAAGACTTGATTTTTATAGTGTAAATATGATACAATTAAACTGAATAGCTATGCTAGTACTAGCGGGAATATATTTGAAAAATAGGATAGAGCGAATTAAAACGCCGAAAAGGTAGTCGTAGATTCAATAATTACGAGTACAAAGCCACGGGTGTTGTTATTAATTTTTAGTATGATGTCGTGTTTTGTGGGTTATAAAGTTTTTCTGCAAAACACAGAAAATTAAGAGCAAAATTACTTGGTTGCCGAAGGTTTTATAAGCCTTCGGTTTTTTATATAAATAGGGTAATCACACAAAATTATTAAAAATAAGGAGGTGCAAGTATGAAATTGATTCAAAAGAGCATACTGATTATAATTTTGATCTTAACTTTTTCAGTTTCAGCCGCGAATGCTGATTTGTTGGGAAGTTTAAGCAATATTAGTCTACCGACATTACCCAATCTAAGCAGCATTAGTATGCCGACATTACCCAGTCTAAGTAGCATTAGCATGCCGACATTACCCAGTCTAAGTAGCATTAGCATGCCGACATTAACCACCAAGATAAATGATTTTACGACTCAGTTGAATGGTTATAAGAATATGGCTTCTGCTAGCATGAATACTTATAGCGCCAAGATAAACAGTTACACGGCTCAGGCTGGTAAATTAGGAAATAGTTTAAGCGGTAAAAATTTAGCAATTGCTGCAGGTGTAGGTTTGAATATGGGTACTCAACGTTTTAGGGCAAAGACAGGATTGAGCTTAATGGGAAAACAAAACAAAAAAAGATTTAATGGTTTTGTAGGATTACTCAAGAAAAATTACGGGTTAACAAAGTAATTATTTGTATCTATTAATATTTTTAGGAAAAAATATTATAATGCAAGGAGATTGAATAGAGTTATACGGATTATAGTCAACGATTGTAATGACTTTTAAATGAAGAAGTTGTAAATATTAATGTCCTAATTGGATATATTGTTTTTTAAATAAATTAAGATCACACTCACCTTAAATATTTTTATTCTAATGCAGGTTTAAGTATTGCGAATAACTTAAAAATTTTCACTAGTTCTTTACCGATTTTGAAAGAGATGGTTCTTTTGTACAATAGAGAACAAAAAGCTACCTATAAATCTTCATTTTTGGGTGGAATATTACAGGGAAAAGGTTTAATAACAACTGCCGTTAATACAAATAAAGGACAGGATTATACAAAAACAAAAATCAAGAAACTAAGTAATTTTTAACTAAAACTTTAGACAGCATAAGATAAGCAGGAAATTGTAGGAGGCAGGTATTGATTAAAAAATGTTTATATGTAACACAGCGACAAATAATAAATTATTGAGGTTAATTTAGTTTGTCAATAAAACAAGGTTAGGTTTGTTTTTTTTATATTTAAAAGCTATAAACTGCATAAATTATATTAACAAATAGTATAGAAGCTAAATAAATTAAGTATTGACAACTTTCTAAGAAAAGGGGAGTACTATAAAACTAGTAAAAGTATTAATAATGTTGAATTTATTTATTTTTTTAGCTGTTACAGTTTCATATGCTGATCAAGGGTTGATTGAAAGTTTGGTTAAAACAACTGTCTCTGTTTCCAGTAATATTGCGCGTGGAGCAAATTATAAAATTAAAGATTCATCCAAGATCCTTAACAAGCGTTTTGATCAATTGGGTTTGGGTGGTGTTGTGAAAGCGGGTAGTGATTATGGTCAGTCATTAAGATCTAGGAGTATAACCTCAGCTTTAAATTTGGGTAATGTTCTAAGAGCGGGTATTTGTAGTACGTGGGGATTTGACGTCTAAGCTTTTTACACAAAAGATGTCCTTTATGGACAGATTAACACAAAAAAAATAGCGATTACGGAGAAATCGAAGGTTAGGTACCAAATTCCACTAAATAATGCGTTTAATGTTCAACCTATGCAACCTATGAATACAACAGTTGAGCAACCCAACTTCAATTCTGAATTTAAGCCTGATCTAAAAAGTTATTAGAGTTCAAAAGTTTAAAACGGTGTTATTTGCAATATGACTAATAAAACTATACTAAAAAATACTAAGTTTGGGATGGATGACTTTAAATTATAATTTTGTAAATTAATTTTTGTTTGATTTGTAAGGAAAATTTTTATTTGCTAAAAATGTAAGCTATTCCTTGCTTTTCACATATAAAATATGTTATATTATATATAAGAGTTATAATAAACAGCAAATTGTCATACCTAGTAAAGGTAATTTGAAAATTAGGGATAGTGTGTAATTTAAAACGCCGAAAAGGCATTCGATAATTGAAAAATTACGAATGCAAAGCCACGGGTGTTGTCAAAATTTAAAAGCAATATTAATATACTGTTTATAAAATCATGAATAAAGAGTATTTAATTAATATTTGACGACAGACCTGGTTGCCGAAGGTTTTGATATCCTTCGGCTTTTTTAATTTTTGGCACATAATTCTTCAGCCTTAAATCTAACAAAAGGCACTAAACCTAGTAAAATAAATTATGTTTAATAATACTAAAGAAAAATTACTAGATAAAAGTAATCAAAAGACCTGCTCTAGGTTTAAGCCTTGGATCAGGATAGTTTCTTTTATTATAGTCTTTTGCCTTTTTTCTAATGATATTGCTATGGCAATGGGGTATAACCCGTCGGTTCTTTTTGGAAGCCGTTACGCTGAAAGAGGGGAGAACGGTTTTTTGATTAACTTTGCCATTGACAATGTCAAAAAATCCCTGGACTCTTTATCGTATAAAGATTTGCATCGAGTAGAAATTTCAAAAGATGTAGTGGTGGAGGCTAAACCTTTTGAGGATAAATTCGGGATAAATTTATCTCCCGAAAAAACTTATTTTAAAGATCACCCTTTTCTGGCTAAGGTTTCACATTATTTTAGGATCGCTTCAAGGAAGTTTTTAGAGATTTCAATTAAAGGTGTTAAAAAAATATCAACTTGGGGAAAATCAGAAGAGGATTTAAATAAAAATTCGCCGCCCGCGGCAAAAATGCTTACCGATTTTCTTGAGCAAGGTTTAAACTTTGTCGAAAGCGAAATGCCTTACGAAAAGTTATCAAAAAATCCCGATCAGCCAGAACCTCTTTATTTGACAAGTGTTGAAATAAAAAGATTAGATGAATGGTTGAAAAGTCCAAAAACAAATATAGATGCTAATTGCGGTGTTTATTCTCTTTACAATCTTTTGAAAGATCAGGGAATAGAAACAACACCTGAAGAGGTAGCAGTAAGGCTTGTTCTTGTTGATTTTCTTTCAGGTAATTTAAGGGAATTTAAAGGACGGTTTGAAGCTTCACTTTATGCTCTTAATCTAATTGCCCGTTCTTTTGGGGTTGATTCGTCTTTAATTAATGTACCTGCGGCTAAGGTTGAAAATTCTTTGAGTGATATTATCCCTTTTATTGCTTATGTTCAGCCTGAGCATTTTATTCTTATAACATCATATGATGGTAAAAATGTTTATTTTAAAGAAGGTCTGAATGATAGCTGGTTTTTAAAAGAAACTTTTCTTGAAAAATTTAGCGGAAATTGTTTAATTACGAATATCAATAAAAAAAATTATTCTCTTATCCTAGATAAAGATGCTTTGGCCATTAAAGGGGCTGGGGGCTTTGGCGACTTACAAATGCCTAAAATGCCTAAAATGCCTAAAATGCCTGAATTAAAGGGTGTAACAACAGGAATTTCTAATTCAATTCAAAATAAAACAAAGAAATATCTTGCTGATAAAGTAAGAGGTAAAGCAAAAAATGCTTCAGACTTTACTCATACGGTAAACACTATTCGTACATCGGTTAATAACTTTAAAAATGATAAAATTACGTCTTACAATAAATGGACTGATTCTAGAAAAAATAAAATAGATTCGACTACAACAACCAAAGGGCTAGCAGATTTTTCAACTTCTGCGACAAGTATACCAATTTCTACGAAGGGTGTGTCAAGAGATTTTGGTGTTGCCAATGAAGAGATGCGTGAAATGTCTAAGACTCAGGGTTGGGAAATTACAATGGGTAAAGAGCGAACTGTTATGGAAAAGGCAGATGATTGGTTTTATAAGAATGTGATAGTTAAAGTTACTCCTGGCAGCCTTCAAGATGTACATGCTACCGGAGGGACTATCTGGTCCGGGCCGAATAGAGAGTATAAGAATATAATGAAAGACCGGTTTAATCTGGAAGTTACAATTGTTGCAAGTATAGTAACCTTAGGAGGCGCAAGTTTTGTCCCTGCTATGCTTACTAAAATTAACGGCTTACGTATGCCAAAATTAGGCTTGAATTTATCTAAAAGTAATTTTTTAGCATCTCAGTTAAGCCGATTAAATAGTTTGCGTTTGTCTACAACTGGGATGTTGTCCCCGGCAAAAAGATATTCTATCAGGTTTTTACAAAAAGGGTTTGGATATACAAAGGTTAAAAGCGTTGGTTTGGCGCGTTGGGGAAGCACTAAAGCTGTTAATTTAGGAGATAAAGCTTATAGATTTGGTAAATGGGCGGTTAGCCCAAGTGTGGGAGGCAGCACAAAAATTACGATTGCTAAATCAGTTGGAAAATGGACTGCGTTAACTTTTGTTCCTCTTACTCCTCAAAATATAATGATGGGGACTTCATTCACACTTAAAAATTATTTCTTCGGGGAAAAGGGAGTCAAAGGAAATATTGGAAAAAGTCTAGCTCAATCTAAGGAAGATGTAATTAATGTGGAGTATTTAGCGACTGATTTAGTACTAACTGTACCAAAAGTAGGTTGGGATATGTTAGTTTGGGCTGATGAAACAGATTCAAAGATAAGGTTCTTGCCGCAAGATATTGTTTATTATGCTGCAGGTCAGAAGTCACCGGATACTTTGCTTTTTGATTCGTTTACGTTTGGCGCGTCTAGTCGAATAGGAAGGAAAAGAGATCAAAATTTGGGTAATGTCAATTGGGATAAAGTTTCTGTAGCGAAACAAGTTAGTGGTACTTATTGGGGAGTTAAAGGACATACAGAGGATCATTTAGTAAAAGCGTACGGTTATGATGCATATCATAATAAAATTAAGCCAGCTGAAGAGTTTATAGCTTTTAACGCTATTGTAACGGTAGGAACTTTGGGAGTTGGAAGTGTTGCTGGTGTAGCAGTGACGACTTCGGCAAGACTTTTGGTTTCAGGTGCTATTTCCGGAGGGGTAATTGGCGGAATTGTGACAGAAGCAAGCAGCTTAGTGTTTAACAAAAGATGGGCAACCGGTTCCGAATTGATTTCAGGTGTTGCAGAAGGTGAAAAGATAGGCGTTATTTTTGCTCCATTAGAGGTTGCTGTCGCAGGTTCCCAGATATTACCCCATATTTCTCGAGTATTAAACGGGAGGTCCTTACCCGGGGTAGTTACTTTTTCTAAGGTAAAAGGAGGTATAAACACTCACTTGATAAAGCCCATTACTAAACGTATCCCCAGTGTTTCTGGGATAAAAAATAGTTTTATTGTCGCAAAGAATACGGTTGTTAATAAATATACATCCATAAAGGCAAGCCGGGTGGCA
>JAGLSE010000006.1 GCA_023135905.1 Candidatus Omnitrophota bacterium | reverse complement strand
GTAATCAGAGATTAATCTGTGTAATTAGGGATTGTTGCATTTCGCAACAGTCCCATTTTGAGTTTAATATATAGGATGGTATAATTTTTTATTGATAAGTAAATAGTTATTGTAAAAAATATTATAAATTTTGTAAAAGGGTTATGAATCTTAATAATTTATGTTAAATCCAGAAATAGTCAATAATATCGAACAGTTAATTAAGGAAAAAAAATATTCTGTTATTAAAAATATTTTACCGCTTCATCCGGAAGATATTTCGGAATTAATTTGTGAACTTGATTCTCCTCCTCATAAGCTTTTTGTTTTTAGATTAGTTCCATACGATAAAGCTGTTGAGGTTTTTGAATGTATGCCTACTGAGGAGGAAGAAGAAATGCTTAATAGTTTGAGCAGTCAGGAGATCAAAGATATTTTAAATGAAATGTCTCCCGATGATAGAACCGGCCTTTTTGAAGAAATTCCTGCTGAACTTGCTCAAAAATTTATAAATTTACTTTCTACAAAAGAACGAGAAATCGCCCTTGAGATTTTGAATTATCCGCCTGATTCCGTAGGTCGTCTTATTACTCCCGATTTTGTTAAGTTGTATCAAAATATGACTGTAGAAGCGGCACTTACTCATATCAGAAAAGTTGGCATTGAAAAGGAGACGATATACCATTGCTATGTTTCGGATACAGAAAAGAAATTAATTGGTATTGTTTCCTTAAGGAAACTTGTATTAGCTTCTTTTCAGACTAAAGTTGTAGATATAATGTATAAAGAAGTAATCAAAGTCAATGTCTTTAGTGATAAAGAAGAAGCTGCCAATGTTTTTAAACGCTACGATTTAATTGTTTTGCCTGTTGTTGATAGCAATGATAAATTGCTGGGTATTGTTACTTTTGATGATTTGGTTGATGTTCTAGAAGACGAAGCAACCGAAGATTTTGAAAAAATTGCTGCCGTTTTACCTGTAGAAAAACCCTATATGGAAGCTAATTTTTTTGAACTTTTATGGAAAAGAAGTTTTTGGTTAATAGTTTTAGTTGTTTTAGAATCAGCTTCTAGTTTAGTTATGAAAAAATACGGCGTGGTAATAGAACATTGGATAGCCTTGACATTTTTTTTACCGATATTAATAGCGACAGGGGGAAACGCTGGTATGCAGTCGGCAATGATGGTTATCAGAGGGTTGAATACCGGAGAAATAACTGTTAAAGACTTTTTAAAAATAGTGATTAGAGAATCGTTTCTTGGTTTATCTATAGGTTTTGTACTTGCCATAGTCGGCTTGATAAGAGTTATGATTCAGGAAAATAATCAATGGTTGCTTAGCCTTTCCGTTGGAGTTTCAATGGGGGTAACTGTAATGATGGCTGCAGTTATTGGCGCAGCTCTTCCGATTATTTTTAAAAAATTTAAATTAGATCCTGCCCTTATGAGTGGGCCCTTGATTACTACAATTGTTGATGTTGTAGGTATATTTATTTATTTTGAAATAGCTTTGTTTATTTTAGGAATATGAGAATAAAATCTTTTATATATTTTATAAGTTTTATTTTTATATTTTTTATAATGCTGTCAGGTTGTGCTGCAGTTTCCAAACGTGGGGATTCTTTAAGTATCTCTTCGATGGATTATATGGATATAAATAGTTTTAGTAAAAAATTTAATTTCGAATATAGTCTTGATACAATTGATGATATTATATCTTTAAATTCTTCAGGAAAAGATATTAAATTACTTTTAAATTCTTATATAGGTATCTTGAACGGTTCAATTATTAGTTTTAAAAATCCTCCTATTTATTTTAACGGAAAAATATTTATCCCTTCCGAATTAGAGCAGATAGTTGGTTTTAAAAAAACAGTTTCCTTTAAACCGCTTTTTAATATAAAAACTGTTGTTATAGATGCCGGACATGGAGGAAAAGATCCGGGTGCAATTTCTCCCAATGGATTGCAAGAGAAAATTGTTAATTTATCTATATCCAAATATCTTAAGGAAGAATTGGAAAAACGGGGATTTAATGTAAAGTTAACTCGTTCAAATGATAAATTCCTTTCTTTAAAAGAAAGGGTTAATTTTGCTAAAAATTGTAATGCGGATTTTTTTATTAGTATCCATGCTAATGCTAATCCTTCACGAGACATTAAAGGTGTAGAATTTTATTATCTTTTACCTTCTAGGTTAGATAGCGATGCTAGGTCAAGGGAAATAGCGAAGACAGAGATGTTTAACGGTAAAAATATTCCGGTAGATGCAAAAGCTATTATTTGGGATATGCTTATAACAAGGAATTATGCTTTTGCTGTTGAATTTTCTAACATTCTTTACTATAATTTTAAAAGGTTAGGATTTAATGCTAAAGCGCCTAAAAAGGCTCCTTTCTATGTTTTGAGGTTAGCCTATGTGCCGGCAGTATTAGTGGAAACAGGGTATTTAACCAACAGGTATGAAGAAAAAGCTTTAAGAAGAGAATCTTACCAAAAACAGATAGCAGAAACAATAGCAATAGCGGTAACGTCTTTGAAAAAACGTTATTCACAGTTTTCTTCGGAACAATTGGCAGAGATAAATTAATTTTTATAATAAAATGAAAGATAGAGCTATAGGTGTTTTTGATTCTGGTGTAGGCGGACTTACTGTTTTAAAAGAAATAGAAAAACTTTTGCCTAATGAAAATATAATATATTTTGGAGACACCGCAAGAGTTCCTTATGGCAATAAATCAAAATCGACAATTATAAAATTTAGTACAGAGAATATACTTTTTTTGCTAAAAGAAAAAGTTAAAATGGTTGTAGTAGCTTGTAATACGTCTTCATCTCTTGCGTTGGGATATTTAAAAGATATTTTTAAGATACCTATAATAGGTGTAATTGAGGCAGGAGTGAATAAAGCTTTAACGGTTTCCTTAAATAGAAGAGTTGGCGTAATAGGCACAAAATCAACAATAGATAGTAAAAGTTATCAGAATTTAATTAAGAGTAAAGATAAAAAAACAGTAGTTTTTGGCAAAAGTTGTCCATTATTTGTTCCATTAGTAGAAGAGGGTCTTTTGAAAGGTGCCCTGGTTAATAAAACAATATCTTTATATTTGAGTAGATTTATTAAAGATAAAGTTGATACTGTTATTTTAGGATGTACTCATTATCCTTTATTAAAAAATCCTATAAGCGATTATCTTAAAAATGTTAACATAATTGATTCAGCAAAAGAAGTTGCAATTCATACTAAAGGTGTTCTCGCTGAGAATGATTTGTTAAATTGTAAAAATATTAGAGGTGAAAAAGTCTTTTATGTTAGCGATGAAACAAAAAATTTTGCTAATTTAGCTAAGCTATTTTTAAAAAGAAGCATTAAAACTATAAAATTATAAATGTTTAAAATAAAAATTATAACAAATTTTAGTTCAGCTCATTATTTGAGAGAGTATAAAGGAAAGTGTGAAAATTTACATGGTCATAATTGGAAGGTGGAAGTTTTCGCAGAAAGAGAGAAACTTGATTCTTTAGGTATGGTTATGGACTTTTCTTATTTAAAGAAAATTACGATAGCTGTGCTCGAAGAATTGGACCATAAATGTTTAAATGATTTAGATTATTTTTCAGTAAAAAATGTTCCCATTGGCAAAGCTCACAACCCAAGCTCTGAAGAAATTGCCCGGTATATTTATATTAAACTTAAAAATGATATTTTTATTCGGGGTTGTACTTTAGATGAAGTTAGAGTTTGGGAGACCGATACTTCTTGTGCTTCTTATAGAGAATAAAAAAATAGCGTTAATCTATTAAAATATAATTTTATGAAAAATTAAAGAATGTGCTATTTAATGTAGAGACTAAATATTATTAGGCGATGAATGAGAGATAAAAAGAAAGTTAAAAAAGGTGTGATTTTATTGTCAGGAGGAGCAGATTCAGTAACAACATTTTATTGGGCAAAAAATAAGGGGTATGATCTAACCGCAATTATATTTGATTATAATCAGCGTCATAAAAAAGAGATAAAATGCGCAAAAAATATTGCTGAGTTAAGCAAAATAAAATATTTTTTAGTTAAAGGTGATTTATCCTGGACAAAATCAAGTTTGACCGATAAGAGTATTAAAGTTCCTTCTAACGGTAAAATAATAAAAGGAGAGATTCCTATTACATATGTTTCCGGCAGAAATATTGTTTTTTTAAGTTACGCGTTTTCATTGGCAGAGAGTATAGGAGCAAAATACGTTTTTATCGGAGCACATATACAGGATTATTCGGGATATCCGGATTGTCGGCCCGAATTTTTAGATAAATTCCAGGAAATGGCTGATTTAGGGTTGAAAAACAAAGGAATTAAATTAGTAGCTCCATTGATTTCTAAAAGTAAGAAAGACATAGTTAAAATGGGTATAGATTTAGGAGTACCTTTTGAAGCTACTTGGTCTTGTTATGAAGGAAAGAGAAACCCATGCCGTATCTGTGATAGCTGCCGTTTTAGAATTCAGGCTTTTAATGAATTAGGATTTAAAGATCCACTTTTAAAATAATAAAATATGAAAGCAAAATTGGTAGAAATATTTAAGAGTATACAAGGAGAAGGTTTATATCAAGGACAAGAACAAGTGTTTGTGCGTTTTTACGGCTGCAACTTGAAATGTTCTTTTTGTGATACTAAATCTTTATTTTATACTAAAGAAGATCTTTTTTGTATTATGGAAAAAATTAATGATTTGGGAGATTTTCATTCAGTATCCTTAACTGGAGGGGAACCGCTTTTGCAAATTGAATTTCTAAAACAATTAGCTAAAACTTTAAAAGAGAATAAAAGAAAAGTTTATTTGGAGACAAATGGCGTCTTATATCAAAATCTTAGAGAAATAATTGATTTTATAGATATAATTTCTATGGATTTCAAATTACCTACATCTACAAATGTTAAAATTTTATGGAAAGAACATTCGAAATTTTTAAAAATTGCTTTAAAAAAAGAGGTATTTGTAAAAGCTGTTATTGGTCTAAATACATCTGAACAAGACTTAATAGAGTGTATTCATATCATTAAAAAAATAAAATCGGATTTATTTTTTGTTTTGCAGCCACAGAATCCTTATGAAAAACAATTAAAATCTAAAATGGAAATATTTGAAAAAATTTGCCAACAACATAAAATAAATGTTAAAATAATGTTTCAGCTACATAAGAAGTTAGGTATACGATAACCAAATAGGATTTTCAAAAAATAAACGGTAATATGAATAAATCAAAACTAAAATTAGAAATAGAAAGATTAGTAGAAAAAGCGAGTTTTTCTTTAAGAAAAGATGTTTATAAACTGATAAATAAAGCTTATTTAGCTGAAAAAAATAATAAAGCCAAAACAGCTCTTAGCTGGATTTTAGATAACGCAAAAGTAGCAGAGGCTGAGAGATTAGCAATATGTCAGGATACCGGCTTACCGATAATTTTTATTGAAATTGGTAAGGGAATTAAAATATCATCCGATTTAATTGATATAATAAAAGAAGGGATTGAGTCAGGTTATGAAAAAAACTATTTGCGGCCGTCTATAGTTGATCCTATCAAAAGAGGTAAGCCTTCATATCAAGGAGGTGTTTTTCATATAGATTTTTCTAAAAATCAAAAGGGCCTCAAAATAACTTTATTTCCTAAAGGTTTTGGCAGCGAGAATAAATCGCGACTTAGAATGTTTAACCCTACTGTAGGAATTGATAAAATTGAGGAATTTGTCTTAGAAACAGTAACAAAAGCCGGTCCTGAAGCTTGCCCCCCTTTTGTTGTTGGTGTTGGAATTGGTGGAACTTCGGATCATGCCATTCTTTTAGCTAAAAAAGCTTTTCTTTCTGAAATTGATAAACCAAATCCGGATATTTATTTAAATACATTAGAAAAAACATTGGTAAAAAAAATAAATGCTTTAAAAATTGGCCCTATGGGTTTAGGTGGTAATACCACTTGTTTAGCAGTAAAAATAAAAAAAGTAAAAACTCATATCGCCGGGTTGCCGGTTGGTGTAAATATAAGCTGTCATGCTTTAAGAAGCGCATCTGTAAATTTTAAAAGAATAATCTTATGATAAATATTAAGACACCCATTACAAAAAAAGAGATTAAAGTTTTGAAAGCTGGAGATGCTGTTTTATTGTCAGGTATTATTTATACTGCAAGAGATCAAGCTCATAAAAAGCTGGTTGAATTAATAGAACAAAATAAAAAATTACCTTTGGAATTAAAGAATCAGATTGTATATTATTGTGGACCTACTGCGACTCCTCCCGGAAAATCAATCGGTTCCTGTGGACCTACGACTTCTTCTCGAATGGACCCGTTTGTTGAGCCATTATTTAAACAAGGTCTTTTAGGTATGATTGGTAAAGGTAGACGCAGTAAAAAGGTAAGAGATTTTGTAAAAAAATATAACGGCATATATTTTATATCGCCTAGCGGTTGCGGAGCCTTATTAGCAGGAAAAGTTTTATCTAAAACTGTAGTCGGTTTTAAAGAATTAGGCCCGGAGGCAATATACAGATTAGAAGTTAAAGATTTCCCTTTAATTGTCAGTATAGATCCTTTTGGAAAAAGTATTTTGGGTGATGTCTGATTTAGTTCATCTAAAATTATTTTATATAATAAAATTTAATATTTTTGTGGAAAAATGATATTAAGATTAAGATAATCCTTTTTATTTTTTGTAATGTGTACTATTAATAATTTTAATTTAAGGAGATAACATGAAAGTGACAAGAATTGATAAGAGAGAATTTGATCAATTAAGAAAAATTAATATAAAAAGGAATTATATAAAATATGCCGAAGGCTCTTGTTTGATCGAGTTAGGTAATACCAAGGTTATTTGTAATGCTAGTGTTGAGGAGTCGGTACCTGCTTTTTTGCGTAATACCGGAGAAGGATGGGTTACGGCTGAATACAGAATGCTTCCGCGTTCAACTCATACCAGAATGCAAAGGGATAAAATTTCCGGAAGAAATATGGAAATACAAAGACTTATAGGTAGATGCTTAAGGAGCGTGGTGGATTTAAAAAAAATAGGCGAACGCAGTATAAAAATTGATTGTGACGTCATTCAAGCTGATGGTGGTACAAGAGTAGCTTCAGTTATCGGAGGATTTATTGCACTTGTGGACAGTTTAAATGGTCTTTATAAACAAAAAAAAATATATGAAATCTGTATAAATGATTTTTTAGGGGCTGTAAGTGTTGGCATCTTGGAAGGAAATCATCTTTTAGATTTAGCTTATGGGGAAGATTCCAAAGTTGATGTTGATTTAAACATTGTAATGAAAGGAAACGGAGAATTTGTCGAGCTTCAAGGAGCGGCTGAACAGGGAACATTTTCACATAAGGATTTAAATAAATTGATAACTTTAGGGCAAAAAGGTATAGATGAAATAATTGATATACAGAGGAAAATGTTTAAGGATGTGTTGCCTAATTTATAAGCAATGGTTTATTGTTTTGTATAGTGAAAAGACCTAAAAATATAAGGAATTTTTATGCGTATTAGTATTAGATTAAAGTCATTGGCAGTAGTTATTTAGTATAATTTTAAAAAAAGTATAGCTATTTGAAGCTGAATAGTTAATAATAAATACGTAATACCTGCCGGCAGGCAGGCGCAATACGCAAAAGGAAACGATAGATTATGGAAAAATTAGTCGTAGTTAAAAATTTTCTAAATAAATATGATGCAGAACTTGCTAAAAGACTACTTATTTCAAACGGTATAGCCGCTGTTGTTTCTGCGGATGATCTTGGAGGACACCGTCCTCATTTAACTTATGGGATGGGAGGTGTTCGATTGTTGGTTAGGGAGAAAGACCTTTTAAAAGCAAATGCATTATTTGATAAGTAACTAAATTATATATAAATTTTTATTAATATTTTTTTTAAACGCAATACCTTTCCTACCGGCAGGCAGGCGCACGACTCAATACACAATACGATACAATGAAACTAATAATAGCTACTTCCAATCAAGGTAAATTAAAAGAGATAAGACGTATTCTTGAAGGGATAAACATTCCTATTGTATCTTTAAATGAACTTGATAAAAAGTTTAGAATTGTTGAAAATCGCAAGACTTTTTTGGATAATGCTATTAAAAAAGCCTTACCGGTTTCAGCTTTTTATCTAGATGATTATGTTGTAGCTGAAGATTCTGGTCTTTGTGTGGATTATTTAAACAATTCACCCGGTATTTATTCTAAGAGGTATTCTGGTAAAAATGCCACTGATTTAAAAAATAATTTAAAATTGCTTAAAGAATTGAAAGCTATACCAGTTAAAAAACGTATAGCCTATTATTCCTGCAGTTTAGTCTTATTTAAAGGTGGAGAGCTGATAAAATCATTTGAAGGTAATTTAAAGGGTATTATAGATTGTAAAATGGCAGGGGAGAATGGCTTTGGGTATGACCCGGTGTTTTATTTATCAAAATATAATAAAACCGTTGCTCAGTTGCCAATAGAAATAAAAAATAATATTAGTCATAGAGCAAAAGCCTTTAAGAAATTAATGAAATATTTATTAGTTTATAAATCGAAATGTTGTTCAAAGAAAAGTGTATGCTGACAATTACTCAGGTAATAGGTGTAAAAGTTTAGCATTAATCTATATATTCTAGACCGCTTGCTAAAATTAATTATATAAAATATAGTAATTATAATAAAAGTATTTGACATTTCTATCATTTTCTATTACCCTATTACAGTTATGCCTAAAAGAAAGAAAAGAAAAATTCGGTGGAGAACAAGGAAAAAAAAGCATAAAGGCACTAAGCCTTGTATGGGGTAATTTAAACATTTAAAGATTTGATTATATTTTTATATACTTAATTTTTAATGTTTTAAACTGTAATTACCTGAAATAGCCTGCTTTTGGTGATATAAATGAAATTTATAGTCAGGATAAAAGAGGATATAGCAACTGTTTTTCGAGAAGATCCAGCAGCTCGCAGTATTGTAGAGATTTTATTGTGTTATCCAGGATTGCATGCAATCTGGGGACATCGTATAACTCATTGGTTGTGGACTCGAGATTTTAAAACGGAAGCAAGACTGGTGTCTCATTTAATCCGTTTTTTTACGGGGATAGAAATTCATCCTGGAGCTAACATAGGTAAGCGATTTTTTATAGATCACGGTATGGGTGTTGTTATTGGAGAGACTACTGAAATTGGAGAAGATGTGTTGATTTATCAAGGTGTTGTTCTTGGTGGTGTCTCTCAGCAAAAGACAAAACGTCACCCTACTATTGGAAACCGGGTTGTAATTGGAGCAGGAGCTATTTTATTAGGCCCTATAAAAATTAATAAAGGTGCAAGGATAGGGGCAGGTTCTGTGGTTATAAAAGATGTTCCTGACGATGCTACTGTTGTAGGTGTTCCAGGTAGAATAAATTTTCCTGTAGTTCATAAAAAAATTAGCGGAGTTAATCTTGATCACAATAATTTACCTGATCCGATAATTCAGGTTTTACACCGATTAGAACAAAGAATTGAAGAATTAGAAAAAGGAGTTCAATAAAAATGAAAGTTTTAGTTACTGGAGGAGCAGGGTTTATCGGTTCCAATATAGTTAAGGCTTTAGAAGATAAAGGGGCAAAAGTTATTGTTTTAGATAACTTTTCACATTCAGGTTATAAAAATTTATTAGATGTTAAAGCGGAAATTATATGCGCTGATATTTTGGATGAATCAATTTATAAAAAATTACCTAAATTAGATGCAGTGTTTCATGAAGCGGCGGTTACTGATACAATTTTAAAAGATGATACAAAAATGATGGATGTAAATTTTAATGGTTTCAAAAATGTATTAAATTTTTGTGTCAAAAAAAATATAAAATTTGTTTATGCTTCTAGTGCCGGTGTATATGGAGACAGCCATTCACCTATGGTAGAAAATCAGGAATGCATTCCTCATAATATATATGGTTACTCAAAATATTTGGGTGATTGTTTTGTACGTAAACTTTGGAATAATAATAAAACTCTCCCCACTATTGTAGGGTTAAGATATTTCAATGTATATGGTCCCGGTGAGTATCATAAAGGTAGTTCGGCAAGTATTACTTATCAATTATATTTACAGATGAAGGAAAAAATAAATCCTCGTGTTTTTAAGTATGGAGAACAAAAACGGGATTTCATCTATGTAAAAGATATAGTCAAGATTAATTTAGAGGCTTTAAATTCAAATAAAAGTGTAATTTTGAATGTTGGAACAGGTAAAGCCAGAAGTTTTAATGATATAATCGCTATTTTAAATAAAGAGATGAAACTAAATTTGAAGACGGAATATTTTGATAATCCTTATAAAGATACTTATCAGAATTTAACAGAAGCTGATACAACTTTATTAAATAAAACTCTTAAAGTAAAGGCAGACTTTTCATTAGAAAAGGGTATTGGGGATTATATAAATAATTACCTTTTTGAAGTTAATTAATAAATTGTTTTTTAAAATATAGATTTAAAATTATTAGTTTATAAAGAATAAACAAAAGTTTATAAATTAACTTGACAATTATAAGTATTAGTGTATAAATATCTAATGCGTTGTTGCATATCTTTGGAATGGGATATCAGGTAACTTGAAAAAATTAATAAATCTATACAAAATTATAAACAGGGATAAGAATTTTTATTTCTGATTTAATATTGTTCTTTGAAAAAATATAATTATAAAAAGCCTTTGGAGGGTTTGATCCTGGCTCAGAGTGAACGCTGGCGGCGTGGATTAGGCATGCAAGTCGAGCGATCTTTTATTTGTGAGAAAGCCGACCTTCGGGAAAGCTGACGAGTAATTTGAAGATAGCGGCAAACGGGTGAGTAACGCGTGGGTAACCTACCTTAAGGAGGAAGATAGCTTCGCGAAAGCGGAGGTAATA
>JAGLSE010000059.1 GCA_023135905.1 Candidatus Omnitrophota bacterium | reverse complement strand
TAACAGTCCGTGGAATTTTCTCTTCAAGAAAATGCACGGCTGTAAACCTATAGCTCGAATTCCTGCCTGCCGGGAATCCCGTTTTTCTATACTGATATACGGAACTATCCATGTTAATAATTATATATTGTTACGGGCGGGACGACACTGTCCCTACATTTTTTTATTTTTCTCTTTCACCAATTTAATTTCATTTTGCACAAGCAAAACTTATTTCACGCCACAAAGCGGCGTATATCTCGTTGAACGAAGTGACAAATATTTTCATCTCTCAACACATCAACTCTCCAACCCGCAAACTCGCTTACTTTTTTCTTCTTTTAACTCGTCACTCTCTAACCTTCTCTCTTCTCATTGAATCTTAATATTATCTCCGTATTTTACTTTTATCAAAGATTCCAAATCAACAAAAAATTTACCTACAATCATTACTTCACTTGCCGGAACCGGTTTATCATCTAAACTCATAGGTGTTCTGCCAAAAAAAAGGCAAAGGCATTTGCCTTCCGGCCAATAAGCAATATCTCCAACTTTAACATCAAGAGTTTCATCTTGAACTGGTGCAGTAATATTTGTATAAAAATATATCTCATCTCCCCAAGTATTTGCCATAGATTCTAATGGTAACGACTCCTTAATTTTTTTGGCAGTAGGATTATCTAAAAATTCAAATGTTAAATTAATTTCCCCATTTTCAGTATTAATAATTATTTTATTCATTATCTCCTTATTTTATAATTAACCTACTATAAATATTTAGCCTTTACTTCTTTTATCTTTTAACTCATTAACTCGCCAATTCGTTCACACGCAAAAACATCAACTCTCCAACACTTATTTTTTCTATTTTATCAAAAATATTGTAAGTGTGAATAAAAACATTATAATAATATTAATGAAAATTTTCAGTTTATTTTTTTCTTTTATCTTTATCTCCGGTTGTGCTTATTTGAATTATGTAAAAGACCCGTTTACAGATATTCCAAACTTCCATAAAGTCACTGAAACTCTTTATCGAGGTGGACAACCTAAAAATACCGGGTTCGAAAATCTGAAAAAAATAGGAATAAAAACTGTACTTAGTCTGCGCGGAGAAACAAATGAATCAAATTCGGAAAAATCTTTAATTTCAGGATTAGAAATGAATTTTCATAATATCCCTCTAAGTATATATAAACGTCCAACTGATGAACAATCTCTCCAATTTTTAGAAATAATTTTAAACCCTAAAAATCAGCCGGTTTTTGTATATTGCACAAGCGGCAGAGACCGAACCGGAGCCATGATTGCTTTATACAGAGTAGTAGTAGAACAAAAAGGGCCCAAAGAAGCCTATAAAGAAGCAAAAAATTTTGGGTTCTGGCCTTACCGTGGAACCAATGAACTAAAAACCTTTATCCACCAATTAAGAGATAAGAAAATATTTTTTCTAAAAGCAAAGGAGTTAACAAAATGAAAACGTTTAATAAAATAGTTGTTATTATAATTTTATCAATTTTTGTAAACACTCCCATTTATGCTTATTCTACAAGAAATCATTTGATAAATATGGGCAAAAAGCTTGTAGAAACTGTAGGAGGCCCCATATACGGAATCTTTGTAAAAGGGCCTAAAAATATTAAACAAGCTTATAGATATGAGGTCTACGAATTAGAAAAACCTGAAAAAAGAAATCGAATTAAATCTAAAATTTTCGGCTTATGGCGAGCTCCGGGTGAAGAAGCTAAAGGAATAATTGACGGTTCGGTCAATTGTGTAAAATCTGCTGGAGATTTCTTAAAAGAATTTATTTCTATATTTTTTAGTGATTAAAAATACAATAAAATCAACAACAATACTTCCTATCAAAAAACCCACCTACCTTGTATTTGATATATAAATATGCTATAAATTAAGTAGGAGTAGTATATAAAAGTGGAAATATAATGCGCTATTTATTTGAGATTATTCTTATTCTATCATGTGCCTTAATCATGGCTTTGCCTGTATTTGGGCAAGGAAAAGATGCTATCATTGATATCATCTGTCCTATTGCCGAAGACCCCTCTTTTACCCTTGAAGGAGTTAACCCTATCACTTATTATAATCAAGGACAAAATGCAGAAAAAAATACCTCTTTCTTAGATTTAATAAATGGCAAAGCTTATGCTGAGGGAATTTCACCAGAAGAAGAAAGAAAAATATTGAGAAATAAATGGAAAAAAATGTTAGGTGCTGACATTTTTTATGCTTATTACAAAGCAAAAGAAGTTGAAGATTGGTTTGAAGATAAAGGCAGCGTAAATCTTTTCAACAAAATTAAAGGGAAACCTACATTCTACAACAAAAGTGTCGAATATAAATTCAAATTAATTTTCTGATCAATAATACACCTGCATAAAATTATTTATTTTCCCCCTAAAGTACCTCTAATCTAAAATTTTCTAAAAAAAATATTTTAAGTTGCTTCTAGTTGAAATTAAATATACAATAAAATTATCGAAATGAAAAAATATAAAACTCTATCAATAATTTTTATAATTATCTTTTTATCAGGCTTTTTCTGGAATTTATTAAAACCCTGTGAATCTTTAGATTTAAAAAAAGAAATAGAAGCTTGCAAAATTGTTTTACCGGAAGCTGAAAATTTTTCAAAAAAAACAGGTAATCCCCTCCACTACAAAGCATTTAAATTTAACAATAAAACTCAAAAAGAAGACCTAATAGGTCTTGCTTTTTTAACTACTGATATCTCTCCAGAAATTTCCGGTTATGCCGGACCAATAAAAGTTATGGTCGGAATTGATATAAAAGGAACAATTAACAAAATTCATATTATCTCTCATACAGAAACACCTTCTTACATGACAACTCTAAATAAATTTACTGCTCAATTTAAATCGCTTGATATTAAAAGCAAATTTAAAGTTGGAAAAAATATTGATGCTATAAGCCGAGCAACTATAACCAGCGAAGCTATTACCCGCGCAGTCGAAAAAAGCTTCAAGTCTATATCAAAAAATATACTTCACCTTAAAATTACAGACACTCTAGACCAAAAAACATCATTAGATCCTAATCAAATATCTTTACCTATTATTTTATTTATTATAGCTAGTCTGGCAGCTATACTAGTTAATAGAGGGTTACGCTGGATTGCTTTAGCCGCAGGGTTCATATATTTTGGTCTTGTTAAAAATACTATGCTTTCCATAATACACATAGCCAATATAGGTCTTTTAAAAATCCCGAAATTTAACAATGCGCCAATACTTTATATCCTCCTAATACTAACAGGTATTACTTGTTTATTATTCGGTAGAATCTACTGCGGTAATATTTGCCCCTTTGGAGGACTACAAGAAATAATCTATAAAATTTTTAATATATTTCGTTCTAAAAAATTCATTTTAACTAAAAAAATAGATCAACATTCTAAATATCTAAAATATATAATTGTTTTCTTAACCCTTATCGTAAGTTTTATTTTAGGGAATTCTAATCCCGCGGCAATAGAACCTTTCTTAACTTTTTTTAAGACCAATACAAGCAAATTAGGATTTACTTTTCTTACTGTTGTACTAATCGCCTCTTCGTTCTATTTCCGCTTTTGGTGCGTATATCTATGCCCCATAGGAGCATTAACCGGACTTTTATCTAAAATAAGTTTATTTAAAATAAAATTAAACGACAAATGCAAAGGATGCAAAACCTGTAAAGAAATATGCCCTACCAACGCTATTCATCTTGATAAAAACCAAAGGCCTATTATTGAATCTTCCGAATGCATAATATGCAATAAATGCATAAAAAAGTGTTCTGAAAAAGCCCTTTATTGGGGGAAAAACAAAAATGAAAAAACAAGATAAAATATTTATTTTATTTTTAAGTTTAAGTTTTATTCTTATATCAGTGATATTAATAGAAAATGTCTATATCACCCTAAATCCAAAAACTATAACCTTAAATATTGATGTTAATAAAATTAAAAATGATATTAAAGATGCTGGTCTAATTCCCTATGATGCTAAATATTGGGATATAATAAAAAAATAAATATGTCTAACATAATTGAATGCGGACTTTGTAATAAACACTGCCGATTAGTTAACGGCCAAAGAGGCGATTGCCGGGTAAGAATTAATTTAGACGGTAAACTTAAAACTTTAGTTTATGGAAACCCTTGTGCCGTCCATGTTGATCCAATTGAAAAAAAACCCCTTTATCACGTTAGACCTACAATATCGACATTTTCAATTGCCACTGCAGGATGCAATCTTCATTGCAAATATTGCCAAAACTGGCAAATTTCCCAGCGACCGCCTGAAGAAACAGAAAATTATGATCTACCTCCCAACAAAGTTTTAGAATCAGCAATTAAAACAAATTGTCAAAGTATAGCTTACACTTATTCCGACCCCATTATATTTTACGAATACATGTTTGACACTGCAAAATTAGCTAAAAATAAAGGACTTCTGAATTTGATGATAACTGCCGGCTATATTGAACAAGAACCTTTACTCGCGTTATGTCCGTTGATAGATGCGGCAAATATCGATTTAAAAGGTATTACTGAAGAATATTATCAAACCATGTGTTCAGGTAATTTAAAACCTGTATTAGATGCGATTATAACAATGAAAAATCAAGGAGTTTGGGTTGAATTAACTAACCTTGTTATACCAACCTGGAACGATAAAGACCACGATATTAGAAAACTCTGCAAATGGATAGTTAAAAATCCCGGTCCGGATACCCCTCTTCATTTTTCCCGTTTCACACCTATGCATAAATTAAAAAATTTACCTCCTACTCCGGTAAAAACTTTAACTCGAGCTTGGGAAATAGCTTTAGATGAAGGACTCCATTATGCTTATGTAGGGAATGTTCCCGGTCATGAGGGAAATAATACTTACTGCCCTAATGATAAAAAAATTTTAATTAGACGTGCAGGTTATCTGATATTAGAAAATAATATTGAAAATGGCAAATGTAAATTCTGCGGAACAAAAATTCCCGGGATTTGGGAATAAAAAAAAGAATTGATAACTCATAGCTCTTAAGCTTACAGACTAAAAAAAATCACATGAAAATAGGAGAATAAAAAAATGATAAATAAATCAATTAAACGACGAGATTTCATTAAGGCTATAGGAATATTTTTTGGAAGCATATTCCTTTTTAGAATTAAAAACCTATTCCCGACAGAAACCCTTAAACCAAAAAAAAATGACCCTTCACTAAAAGATGCCAAATTTTACAAGAAAATCAATAATCTTGCCGGATAAAATAGCTAATAAAAAAAGCTCTTAGCTCATAGCACTTTTACCTTTATCCTTTTTCCTTATCTATTTCTTCTTCTTTTTTTTTCTTTCTTTTACTATCTGCTAAGTACTACGAGCTACGAGCTTCTTCATTTCCCCGAAACCAGCAAAAGCAATAAAAAAACAGCGGTATTTATCCCGGCACAAAGAAAAGCTACCGCATTTATACCTACCAACGGTATAAGAATAGTACCAGTTATTAAAGCTCCTATAGTTGCCCCTAAAACATCAATAGCATAAAGAAAACCGGCTGATTCAGAAGTAGTTTTACTCTTTTTTTTACTTAAGGAATAACAAAGATGAAGAGCCAAAGGATATTGAAACCCACCTACAAATCCGGCAATCACAGGCAAAGCCGCAAAAGTACCTGCAAATAAACCCGTAAACCTCTGCAGAGTAACCGTATCCCGAAAAAAAATAAAAACAAAAGGTAAAATAAAAGGATATAAACAAATTCCACCTTGAGCAAACTTATAAAACTTTAGAACTCTCTCATTTGAATTTAAAATAACTTTTTTAGCCGCTATACTGCCTAAAACCAATCCTGCCATAAATGACGCCATAATTAAGCCTATTTTATAATAGGCATACCCATAAAGTGTCTGAAAAGCCAATATAACAATTATTTGAAATATGATTTCCGAAAATCCTGTAGTCATTATAGATAAAGAAATCGGGCTCGTTGGATATTTACGTTTATAAATATATCCTATTAATAAAATTAAAACAGGCAAAACCATTAAATGCCGAAATTTAATACCTTGTATTCTTTCAATCAAATTTTTGAATTTGGTATTAAAATGAGTTGACCATAAAACTATATCATACAAATAACCTACAGGATGAGTATCCATATTAATAGCGCCTTCTACTTTTAAAATATCCTCTATATAAGCTATTCTGTCTTTACTTAATTTAAAAGGTAAATAATATTCTCTTATATACTTTGTCTCTATACCCCTCTCATTTAAACGTTTAATAAGTATATTATAATCAAGCGTAAGGGTTCCTGGTTTTTTGCAAGCAAGAAAAATATTAGTATCACCGGGAATAGCTTTAACTTCAGGGAAAATCTTTTTTAAAGTTGAATTAATCGTACGTAAAAAATTTTTATTTTCTTTATTTAAATAGTTTTCCGACGAAGAAACACTTAAGGCAATCACACCGTTTTGAGTTAAAATTTTATTAAGTTCTCTATAAAACTCTAAAGAATAATATCGGTTTATTAAAGCAGTGTAAGGATCTGATAAATTAATAATAACAACATCATATTTTTGGGCTGTTCTTTTTATAAATAATCGGGCATCAGTATTAATAACATTGACCCGTTTATCTTCTAAAGGTAATATTAATTCTTTATCGAAATAAACTTTCGCGACCTCTATGATTTCAGGATCAAGTTCAATATAATCGACTTGATTCGGAGCATACTTTAATATTTCATTTATTCCTCCAGTCAACCCGTTACCTAACAACAAAATATTCTTCGGCTCCGGATGTTCTAACAATGGGTAATGAACAATTTCTTCATTTTCCAGGTTACATTTTGTTGTAGCTGAGAGTAAACCGTTTTCATAAATACTATATTCATCTCCAAGTTTAGCAATAGCAATATTACCATATATAGAATCTTTAACCGTTAACAAATCAAACCCTTTCCATTGCATTTGACGGCTAAATTCATCAAACTTACTTATTAAACCGGCAGGAAAAGCCACTAAAGTTAACAATACGAAAAATAAACCTAATTTAAAAATTATTTTATTTTTTTTATTTAATATCATAAAAGCAGCAATGTTCAAAATGCTTACAAAAAAAGCAATATGCATAGCAGGTAAAATATGAACCAACAAAAAACTAAATAAAATCCCTCCTATAGCTGCTCCAATAGATTCCCATATATATATATTGACTATCCCTATTGCAGGATTATGATTTAATCTTGATTGATCCATAAAACGGCAAATAACCGTAAACATTGCACCCAAAACAAAAGTCAAAGGAGCTACTAATGTAAAAGACACAATACACATAGGAATAATACCTATAATTTCACCTATTGGAATATTTATAATATTTTTAATATTACGACAAATAAAAATATTCACAGGCAAAATTAAATATAAAATAAAGTAAAAATTTGATAAAACGAAGGTAGTTTTTTTTATCCTGTCTACTATACGGCTAAAAGTAAAACTGCCAACAGCTACCCAAAACAACCAACTTGCTAGGATAATTGCATATGCAGTCTCATTACCATAAAAAATTGAAACTAACTCCCTTAAAAGAAGGACTTGTCCGACAATAGAGGTGAACCCTAAAATAAATGCTAATTTAATAATAGAATTTTTTTTATCCTCAATCATATATTAAATTATAAAACGCTTATTCAATAGAACCAACTGAATATCATAAATTTAAAAATCTTTCTCGAATTTTAAAAAAAGTTTTTGTTCCGGGGCAGAATTATTTTCATCATTATCAGACGGAGCTTTCATTACCTCTTGTTCTCCTTCTATAGAAAGGCTTTCGGTGATTTTATAAGTTGCTCCGACTTTTTGTTTTATTTCCATTACACCTTCTTTTTGCTGTGACTGCTCTATACCATAACTTACTTCTGTTTTATCAGTTATCTCTTTACTAACAGAAACCCCCTTAGTGGTCTCATCCATAGTAAAAGAAATCTCACTGACTCCCAATTTTTCAGCTAATTTATTTCTCGAATTCCCAAACATAAAATAATCAATAAAATCCATTGCTAACCCCGGAGCCACACTGACCTGATCCTTTATCTCCTCTTGAAATTTCCATTTTTTACCTGTTGCTAACATTATCAATAGATTAGATTTTGATAACGGAGGCTCAGACTCTAATTTCAAATCAGGATTCTGCCTATTGCCTTTTAACTCTATATCTATCTTAACCCGTTCGACTTCAGATTTCCCTTTAAAATTAAACGATATTTTATCCATATCACCATCAAAATAAACTTTACTTTGTTGAAGATTTATAACCGCAGTTTTCATACCAAAGACTTTTCCCTTCTCTACCTGAATTTCCCCATAAATATTAATTATCTTCAAAATTTCTTTTAACTTCAGATCAAAATTCACTAAACATTCTTCAACTGTAAATCTATCGTAAACTATTTTCTTAATATTAAATTTACCGATTAATTCCGGTTCTAAAACCAATCCTTTAACATAAACATCCAAATCACTTATAGTGCCTAAAACATTTTTGTATTTATTATCTACAGGGATTAAATTTGCAATTTCTCTAACACTTATATATCCTGAATAAATATTAAACTCTAAAACTCCTTTTTCTAACTTGCCATAAAAAAGGACATCACCTAAATCAGGTAAACTCATTTTACCATTATCAATCTCAGCATATACACTTTCTACATTAAATCCTGTAACCTGAAATTCAAAATTTTGAATTTTAATCCTGCTTCCCACAGGCAATCCTTCTAATCCAATTATTTCAACATTTTGCAATGATACTTTCTTAAAAATATTACCTTCTATAGATTCAATGTTTATATCTTCAGATTTTATGTATCGAGAAACAACTAACTTATTAATTAATTTTACCCCTAGTGTAGTGAAAAAAACCAGCCAAACACTAAAAACAAAAACGAAAATTATAGCTAAAATTGTAATTATATTTTTTTTTCTTAACATAATATTAATCCTGTTAAAAATTACCGTTTCCCAATAAGCGCGACAACGCTTCTGGGATTTGATATATAATAATTATTTTCTTTTAGCAATACATCTTCATCAGGACCAAGAATATCTTCTCCACTTTTAAAACAAGTATCAATAACCCGGTGCCACTTCATCCCTAAATATTGCGGCAAAAGGACCTTATGAGAATTATTGTCTCCGTTAAAAATAAAAAACAAATGATAATCTTGACGTTCGGAAGGGACCTCACTACCATCTAGCTGATAAGCTAAAATTTTTAGTTCTTTATTATACCAATCGGGTTTATTGACATTTTCACCAAACCAAGTAATATCTAAAACATGGTCTTTATCTGTATCTTTACCTAAAAGAAATGTCCGTCGTTGAAAAACCGTATAACTATTACGAAAAAGTATTATTTTTTTACAAAATTCTAAAATATCAGAATTTTTTTTAACATACTCCCAATTCACCCAATTTATCTCATTATCCTGGCAATAGGCATTATTGTTCCCTTTTTGTGTTCTCATAAACTCATCCCCATTAAGAATCATCGGTGTTCCCAAAGAAAAAAACAGACAACAAAAAGCATTCTTTACCATTTGTTTTCTTAAATTTATAATTTTCTGATTATCTGTTTCTCCTTCTATACCACAATTACAGGAATAATTTTCATCAAGGCCGTCCCTATTATTTTCGCCATTAATCTCATTATATTTATGCTTATAAGTAAAAAGATCGGCTAAAGTAAATCCGTCATGACAAGTAATAAAATTAATACTATTATGCGGATACCTTTGATCATCCTCATACAAATCTGAAGAACCGGTAACCCTTCTGGCTAAATCTCTTATCTGGTCAGGATACCCGATAATAAAGCGTCTCAAAGTATCTCTAAACTTACCGTTCCATTCTGACCAGTTTAAAGGAAAATTACCAACTTGATATGAACTTAAATCCCAAGGTTCAGCTATTAATTTAACTTTACTTAATACGGGATCTTTTTTTATAGTATCAAAAAATAAAGAATCTTTACTGAATTTTCCTTTTATTCGGGCTAAGATAGTAGCTAAATCAAACCGAAAACCGTCTATATGCATTTCTTCGGCCCAATATCTCAAAGATTCAATTACCAGACGTAAACATTGGGAATGTTCTAAATTAAAAGTATTTCCACAACCTGTATCATTTACATAGAACCGATTAGGTTCGGCATCTGTTCCTTTTAATGAATAATAAACTGTATTATCTATACCCCTAAAACATAAAGTGGGACCAAGCTCATCTACTTCACCTGTATGATTATAAACAACATCTAATATAACCTCTATGCCGGCTTTATGTAACTCCCGAACCAAAGATTTAAACTCATTGACCTGACACCCTATATAACTTTGAGTAGAATATGAAGATTCCGGAGCAAAAAAACCAATAGTATTATATCCCCAATACTCAGTTAACCCTTTACTTTTGAGTCCGTCTCTTACAAAAAACTCCTGTACCGGAAGAAACTCTACCGCGTTTATACCTAACATTTTTAAATAAGGAATTTTTTCAATAAAACCCAAATATGTACCTTTATTTTTAACTCCCGAAGAAGGGTGTGCCGTAAAGCCTTTAACATGAGTTTCATAAATTATCAACTTTTCAGACGGTATCTTCGGTAAAACATCATTTTGCCAATCAAAAGAATCATCAACAACTATTGATTTACTGACAAATTTAGTATTATCTCTACAATCAATTACAAGGTCTTTATCATAAGCTTTTGCATCATACCCCAATAAAAGATTATCCTCATTTATTGATTTACCAGTTAAAGCTTTAGTATATGGATCTATAAGTAATTTGTTTTTATTAAACCTTAACCCCTTTGCCGGATCATAATCACCTTTGATTTTATATCCATAAATCTGTCCCGATTTTATCCCTGAAACAAAACAATGCCAAACATTATCTTTTTGATATTTCAACTTAATAGTATCTGTAGGTTCACTATAAGGATCACCAAAGAGAAGTAAAAAAACTTCTTGAGCATGCTGAGAAAAAATAGCAAAATTTACCCCTTTTTCAGTCAAAGTAGACCCTAAAGGATTATTTTTTCCTGTCAAAACTTTTTTAGTTGTATTATTTTCTAATCTATCTACTTTTTCCATATATAATTCCTGTTTCATGAACTACGACAAATATTCTATCATATGTATTACAATATTAAAAATAAGTTTAGAAAGCTAATAAACGATCACTACTGTCTATACACCCTTAATAAAATAGTCCCTATTTAAAACCGTCCGTAAAATTTTGTCTTTAAAAAAATTCACGGCTGTAAAGTGGTATCAGAACGAACGCAGTGATTACTTCGCACGTCGTTACATACTTGTACTTATTTTGCTGTCTCTATTTATAAATATCCAATAATTATTCAAAAATACGTTAATCTATTTATTATTTTTCCGCTATATAAGGTTTATGATAATTATTATTATTTACTACAATATTAGCATGTTTATGGGGTTTATATTTCTTCAAATAAGCTTTTTGACCAGGTATATATCGTTTATGATATTTATTAAGCAATTTATCATTGCCTCCTAACCGTTCATTATCCCTGGTCATAGCTCTATTTATTATTGTTTCAAAAGATGCATCTATAAATATTTTATAATCCCAACGATGGTTTAGCTCATTACAAAAAAGAAGAACTCCTTCAAAAATTAGTATTGAATCTTTCTTCGCACTTTTATAAGGGATATCAGTTTTTTTATTTACTGCAAAATCAAACAAAGAACTTTTATATTTTAATTGTCCTGTTGGTCCTAAGGGATCTAAAACGTTATCAACAACCGCCTCATAATTAAAAGAATCTTCAACATACCCTTTAGATGAATGCTCTCCTTGCTGATACCTAATATCCGGAAGATTATGAAACCCATCTAGAGATGCCCTAATAACATGTCTACCAAGTTTTCTTAAAGGCTCTACTAAATCGTCAGCAAATCTTGTTTTCCCTGACGCGCTTACACCGTCTACACCCACCCTTACAGGATGTGGCAACTTTACACTATTAATAGCTTTAGCAGTTTCTAAAAGTAATTTATTTCTCATGCTTTTCTTTTAATCTAATTCCCTCATCTTCAATACTAATAGTCTTTTTTTTATAAAGAGAACCTATAGCTTTTTTATATATTTTCTTGCTCATCCCAAACATATCATAAATAGCTTCAGGGGAACTTTTATCGTTTACACCAATAAACCCACCCTCGACTTTTAATTTATCCATTATTATTTCTGTAAAATATTTAACCGTATCATATCCCGGTTTATGTAAACAAACATCAATTTTACCGTCATCACGTACTTTCTTTATAAATCCCTTTATCTTTTGTCCTTTCTTTAAATTTTGAAAAACTTCGTTTTTATAAAGCATACCCCATTGACAATTATTAACTATAGATTTATACCCAATATCAGTACTGCCAAATATTAAAAGATCAACTTCTTGTTTCTCTTTGAAATCAAACCTCTGATTAACAAGAAATTTATCTAATTTTGATGATGCAACAATACGCCGACTTTTATCATCAAGATAAACAAAAACAATATAAAATAACCCTTCTTCCATCTTTTGTTTTTGTTCACTATATGGCACCAACAAATCCTTTTGTATTCCCCAATCAAGAAAAACACCTATAGAATTAACAGAAACAACCTTCATAAAAGCAAACTCTCCGGCCACAGCATAGGGTGTTTGGGTAGTAACACTAATCTCCCCTTGAGACTCAGAATATATAAATACATCAAGAAAATCCCCGATTTTATAATTTTCAGGTACATCTCTTCCGGGCAGGAATATCTTGCCAAACTGTTCACCATTAAGATAAACACCAAACTCTTCTTTCTCTGCTATTTTTAATTTATTTATTTTTCCTATCTCTACCATACAAAAGCCGTCCTAATCAAACTAAAATTTATTACGAAACAACTTCAACAGTTGTTTCTGCTGAATCTTGACAGGAACTTATCCCAAAATATAAATAATATAAAGCTCCTACTAGGAAAATTAATCCTCTAAAAGGTATAAAAAAATTTGCAAGATCAAAAAACATTCCCATTATAATAAATGGAGTTATTGCCGCAGTTGATAACCGCAAAACTGTCCTATAAGATAATTTCTTGTCTAACGTGTTAACAAATATCATTCCGATTCCGGCATAAATTAATAATTGGATAATCCTAAAAACAAACAAGCTTATTAACATTATCGGACCAAGAATCCACATTGCATTTTTTTTAAAAAATAGCATCCACTTATTAATTTTATCATGAGTCAAAACAAAATCATTTTTTATTTCCGAATATGAATACACTTTTGTTTGTATGGAACTCTCTCTAAATAATCCCCTATCTTTCATTAATAATCCAAAAGCTTTAGTATTATTCAAATTTTCAGTCTTACCGGTTGTATCAATGATAATAAGCGGATTACCCGTATCAGGGTCGTCTATAGTATATGGCTGAGGCTCATCTATAGATAATACACCTTTTACAAAAGTCATTTTTGGAATCTGATTTACTATTTTAGGAGCATCCTCTTCTATGAATTTATTAATCCCGGATTGCATATTTATAGTTATAGGAATTAAACAAACTGTTAAAATAAAAAATAAATAAAGAAACCCTGTACCTTTCCCATTTGCAGCAATATCTCTATATAACCTTCTTGAATAAAAAGAAAATACAGGGATATGAAACATAGTATACTCTTTAGCCATAAACCTACCCTCCTCAATGAGACTTAGACTTTTTCGAAGAAAAAGTCTGTAGCTCGAATTGAATCCCCTCGAGTGAGGG
>JAGLSE010000058.1 GCA_023135905.1 Candidatus Omnitrophota bacterium | reverse complement strand
GGGTTGAAATGAAAGACGAAAAAGACAAAATTAAAGTATTAGAAAAAAAAGTAAAGCAACTAGAATCAGCATTAGCAAATGAACATTTGAAAAGCATAGCATTAGAAGCCTTAGTTGTAGTAGCAGAAAAACACTATAAAACCGACTTAAAAAAAAACTTTGGAATCAAGCAGTAGCTTTATTATGTTCATTGAAAACAAGTTATAGTATAGCTAATATATGTGAATTTTACGGATATAGTCGGCAAGGCTATTACAAACGCCAGAATAATGAGCAAAAAGCACAAAAAAAAGAAATGCTTATACTACAGGAAGTAAAAGCTATACGTAAAAGACAGCCCAAAGTGGGAGGTCGTAAATTGCAAAAGATGTTAAAAATAAATACAGTATTGATAGGTAGAGACAAGTGTTTTGATATTCTCAGAGAAAACGAATTACTCGTAAAACATAAAAGAAAATATGTTATTACTACAAATTCAAAACATAGATTTCGAATTTATAAGAATTTAATTAAAGATATGAATTTAAAAGAACCTAGAAAAGTATTTGTTTCGGATATAACGTATATTAAGACATTGGAAGGTTTTAAGTATTTATCTTTAATAACAGATAAATATTCAAGAAAAATAGTAGGGTATGCATTATCACATAGTTTATCTATAGAAGGAAATATTGAGTCTTTGAAAATGGCCTTAAAAGGCGTAAAAAAAACTGATCAGCTAACACATCATTCAGATAAAGGTATTCAGTATTGCAGTAAAGCTTATATTAGCCTTTTAAAAAGACATAAGGTTCAAATTAGTATGACAGAAGAAAATCATGTATATGAAAATGCATTAGCAGAGAGAGTAAACGGCATATTAAAAAATGAATTAATGTTAGGTGAAACATTAATCTCATATAAAGTTGCAAAGGGTATGGTAAAAGAAGCAATCGATATTTATAACAAAGAAAGGTTGCATATGTCTCTGGATTATATGACTCCAGAGCAGGTACATGCAGCCTAAAAAGTGTCAACTATTTTAGGACAAGACAAAAGAAAAGGAAAAAGGGGCTGCCGATTACGCGGATTAGCGCAGATTAAGAAGCTTTTAGCTCGTGGCTGATGGTACTTAGCTTATAGAAAAAGCTGTTAAACCCGAAAAATGCATTTGAAAGAAACCTATATACGCAATGAATAACAAACGAAAGAGTTATGTAAAAACTGCGATGAACAAAATAGTACCGTTGCATTTTTCTAAGGTAACCTCGACTTTTCCAAATTTTCCCGTGGAAATTTTGGAGTCGACCCGCGCGAAGCCTCCCCTTGGGGGATCCGGGCAAACAATGCTAAATTCATTATTTGGGTTAAAAGGATAATAGAAAACAAGAAAGAAAAAAGAGTAAAGGGTAGGAGAAATCTAAAATACTTGACTTTGTTACCCAAATGAGGAACAATTTGTTTAGATAGAGAGGCGAGTATGATAAAAGGAGGATAAAAATGGCTAAAACAGAAATGATACGGGCAAGGACAGAGCCGCAATTAAAACATGATGTAGAAAACATTTTTCATCTTTTAGGTTTATCCTGCAGTGAAGCTATTAATTTATTTTTTAGACAGGTAAAATTGCATAATGGTTTACCTTTTGAAGTAAAAGTTCCTAATAAAATTACTTTGCAAGCAATAAAAGAAGTTGAAAAACGTACCGGGTTAACTAAAACTAAAGGTACAAAAGACATGTTTAAAAAGTTAGGAATTTAAAAAATGCTTAAACCTGTTTATGTTAAACAGTTTAATAAAGATATTAAACGCAGCAAGAAACGCGGTAAAGATTTAGAAAAGTTAAAAGACGTAATAGACCTTTTGGTGGAGAAGAAGAAACTTCCTACAAAAAATAAAGACCATAAACTTACAGAAAATTTTCATGAATACAGAGAATGCAATGTAGCGCCAAATTGGTTATTGATATATAAAATAGAAGGTGGGTATATATTTTTTGTAAGGACTGGTACTCATTCTGATTTGTTTGAATAGAATAAAATTGGATCAAATTTGCAATATTTCTTTAAAAAAAACCAGTCAAAAGCACCGATTATAATGACACAAAGATAAATATGGAGAAAAATTAGATGAGAACGATGGCTTTTTATTTTGATAAAATGATACTTTTAATGATTTCTATTTTTATTTTAGTAGTTCCTTATTCAAGTTACATTCCTAAAAGATGTATTTATTTGGCGGTTTTTTTATGGATAGTTAAAAGTTTATTGGATTCTAAAAAAAAGATATTTAAAAGATTAGCATCCTTAGAAAATGTTGATAAAGCTTTGCTATGTTTTTTTGGTGTAGCAGTTTTAGCCGCTGTGTTTGGTCTTAATCCTTATCATAGTCAATCTATTCTATTTGAACGATATATTGTTTATATTTTGATTTATTTTTTAGGGGTGAGCCTTTGTGAAAAAAAGAAAAATATATTTTTTTTAATGGGTGTTTTATTTGTAATGAGCAGTATTTTAGCTATAGGTGGGTTGTATGATTATATATTGATTAAACCAACTAGGTTGTTTACTGTGTTTAATAGGAGAATTGCTTTGCAATCATATTTAAACTTTGCCATACCTATTATTCTTTCAGTATGTTTATTTGTTAATAATAAAATATGGAAAAGTGTAAGTTTAATAATAGTAAGTGTTTTGTTTTTAAATTTAGTTTTTTCAGGGTCAAGAGGTGCATTGATATCAGTTATAATATCATTTTTGTTTATGATATTTTTTCTAAAAGGAAAATTAATAAAATTTAGTTTGATTTTAATTCCTATTTTTTTGTTTTTATTTTTTACACCAAATCTATTTTCCAGAGTGAACAATCTTGGAAGTATTAATGAAAGATTTCGTCTTTATAGTAGTTCAATCTCAATATTTAAGAATTATCCAATTTTTGGCGTCGGACCGGGAATGTATGAAAAACTTTTATATCAATATCAACCGAAGGGAGGGTATGCTGATGGCAATGTCCATTTACATGCTCATAATACATATTTCGAAATTGCGGCGGAGATGGGCATTATTGGATTAATGACATTTATTTGTATTTTTGTTGTACATTTTATGAAGATATTTAAGTCAGTTAAGTTTATTAAGGATCAAAATGTCAGAGCAATTCAAATAGGTTTATTTGGTGCTATAATTGCTAATATAATATATGCTTTGTCTTGTACGATTATTACAGTAGGCGTACAAGATGCTGTTCTTTTTTGGCTTTTGTTGGGTGTTTCGAGTGGAATAATGAAGAATACAGAAGGCTGGAGACTGGAGAAGGGAGACCTAGAAAAAGTATAGACGTAACGACGTAGCGATGTGAAGGATTAAAGAAAATCTAGAGGTCAGAAGATTAAAAAAGGAGAAAAAAAGATATAGAAATTAGTGGAAATTGATTGAAATTTGTTGAAACTAATTATGAAAGAAGGAAATTAGATATAAGCTATATGTTTCAGAGTGCAAGATAAAGAAGGTCCGCAGATTATGCGGATTTGCGCAGAGTGAAAAATTATATATATAGATAAAGAAGTTGATAGCTGATAGTACTTAGCTTATAGGGAGAAAATGGTTAATTGGGTAGATACACTAGATGGACACAGATAGAAGATTGATACACACAGATAAAAAAGATAAACACTGATGGATTGGTCAAATAGGGATGGGAGTGGATAAAATTTCTGACAGGCTATATTAGGATAAAATTTTAAGTTTAAAAATTAAACAAAAGAATAAATAAAAAAATATTTGAATGGGGTTGTTTGATTTATTACATATTGAAGAAATGAGTTGCAATCTGTAAGGGGAGTATGAAGAAAATAAGTCTAGTATCTTCAATGTTTTTTAAAGAATAAGATATGTTTTTCTACGCATGTTTATATAAAAATATATTTGTTAACAAAAGAATGCGTTTTTTTACATATTTAGGATTAATATAAAAAGATATTGCAAGGAAAATGTATTTTGTTACAATAATCTTTAAGAGAACTCGTTTTTCTATGGTTAAATTTATTTTTTAACATTAAATAAATGAAAAATACAAATTTTAATAATACTATAGGGGTAAAATTAGTTGGTTATTCTGAGTTAGTTCAGAGGTATTCGCTTAATATTTTACCATATTATTCTCAAGCATTTATTCTTCAGAGAGGGCGTCGGCGGACGATAATTGATGGATATCGGAAAACCGAGTTTTATACAAAAAAGTATGATCCGGGAATTGGACTGGGGAATCATCTGGTTTTTGCTCTTAAATTTGAGGGACTTAATCTGGAAGTGCTTAGCTTGCTTTTTAATGTAATTAATAAAAAGAAGTTAGAAGTATTTATAAAGAAAACACCATCAGGGAAGTATTCTCGAAAAATTTGGTTTCTTTATGAATTCCTTACCGGTAAGGAGCTAGATATATCAGATACGAAAGTGACTAATTATATTGATTTACTTGAGACTGCAAAATACTACACTGCTGAGCCCATATCGATAAAAAGACAAAGGATTAATAATAATCTTTTAGGTGACAGATTTTTTTGTCCCATAGTTAGAAAGACTAGGGTATTAGAGAACTATGTAAACCTCCGGCTTGAGGAGAAAAGCAAAGAGGTTATAGGAAGATATCCGGAGGATGTTTTATATAGAGCTCTTGCTTATCTATACACTAAGGAGACAAAATCTTCGTTTGAGATTGAACGAGATGGGCAGGATCAACGAAGATCAATGCGTTTTATGGAACTGCTTAAGTTGGCAGATGAACGAGAATTCTTTGATAAATTATCTTTAATCGAACTTCAAAAAACGACAGTTGATGACCGTTTTGCAAACGATGATTTTCGGGAGAGTCAAAACTATGTTGGGCAGACTGTTAGTTATGGAAAAGAGGTTGTGCATTTTGCGGCTCCTAAGCCGCAAGATATTACGGATATTATGAAAGGTATGTTTTATACGTATAATCGAATGATGTCTTCAAAAAGTCATCCTGTTATTATTGCCGCAGTGATTTCTTTTGGGTTTGTGTTTATTCATCCGTTTGACGATGGAAATGGCAGGATCCATCGTTTTTTAATACATAATATTCTTGCTAAGACGGGGTTTACTCCCAAAGGATTGATTTTCCCCGTTTCAGCGGTAATGCTTCGGAAAATTAAAGATTATGATGAAACTTTGGAATTATTTTCAAAACCATTGATGCCGTTGATCGATTTTGAGCTCAACAGCAGTGGACAAATGATTGTTAAAAATAAAACAGAAGTATATTACAAGTATATCGATATGACTTTTATTACTGAACGGCTATTTGGATTTATTCAAGAAACTATAGAGATTGAGCTTGTTTCAGAATTAAATTTTTTACTAAATTATGATAAAGCCAAGTTATTCATTCAGGATATAGTGGACATGCCGGATCGACTAATTGATTTATTTATTCGTTTATGTGTTGAAGGTAATGGTCATTTATCAAACACTAAACGCAAGAGCTTGTTCTCTAAACTAACAGATGAAGAAATTACCAAGATGCAGGATTATGTGCGGGCTGTCATGAAGTAAAAAAAGGGAAAAGGGTGGGGGAGGAGACCGGAGAACTTTAGGAATGTCACAAGTTCGCTTCGCTCACGTCATTTGCACACTACGTTCACGTCATAAATTCTGCTAATGCGGAATGTCATAAAGTTGTAAGGAAAAAGGAAAGATAAAGAAAAAAAAGAGATAAATGAAATTAGTAGAAATTGATAGAAATTTGTTAAAATTGGTTGTAAAAGAAGAAAAGATTTACACGGATAAAAAAATGGAGGCCGGAAAAAATAGATATAGAATGATGGGATGAATGGATGTTGCTTAAAGTATAGGAGAAACATTACATTTGTTGACCCAATATGGCATACTATAGTCAGTTAAATGACCATATTTAGATTGATATAGGATTTATGTATATACCTCAAGAACAATTAAAATATATTTTTGAATTTTTATTACCTCAAAAGGCGGTTATTATTTATGGGTCTAGACGGTGTGGAAAAACTACATTATTAAATGAGTTATTAAAACAGGTAAAAGAGAAATATATATTTGTTAGTGGTGAAGATATAACCGTTCAAAATTATTTAAGTAGTCAGTCAATTGAAAAATTAAAAAGTTTTATTGGTGAGCATAAATTAGTAGTAATCGATGAAGCTCAAAAAATTAAAAATATTGGCGTGAATATTAAGTTAATTCTTGATCATATAAATGGAATAAAAGTTATAGCTACAGGATCTTCTTCTTTTGATTTGGCTAAACAGATTGGCGAACCACTTACAGGAAGAAAGTATACTTTAAGGATGTTTCCTCTCGCCCAGTTGGAGATTAACAATATTCAAACCATAGCTGAGACTGAGGCTTTATTGGAACAACGTTTAATCTATCGCTCTTATCCTGAGGTGTTTTTGGCGGAGTCAGATACTAAAAGAGCTGAATATTTAAGGGAAATGATTAGTTCATCTCTTTATAAAGATATATTAGAGTTAGATGGAGTTAGGCATTCGGATAAATTAGTTAGATTGTTGCAATTATTAGCTTTTCAAATAGGGAAAGAAGTTTCTTATACTGAGGTTGGCCAGCAGTTAGGTATGAGTAAGAATACGGTAGATCGATATCTTGATTTTTTGGAGAAAGCTTTTGTTATTTTTAAGTTAAATGGCTTTAGCCGTAATTTACGTAAAGAAATATCCAAAGATTCAAGATACTTTTTTTATGATGTAGGTATAAGAAATGCTTTAATAAATAATTTTAATCCTTTATTAGTTCGTAATGATGTTGGTTTATTATGGGAAAATTATATAATTATGGAAAGAATAAAGAAACAAGAATATTCACGGATATCTGCGAATAATTATTTTTGGAGGACATATGATCAAAAAGAGATAGATTTTATCGAAGAACGTGAAGGTAAATTGTATGGATATGAAATTAAATGGGCGGCTCGTAAAGGTAAATTGCCTAAAGAATGGTTGGAGACATATTCGGAATCGATTTATGAAGTTATAACAAAAAATAATTATTTAGATTTTATTGTTTAGGTTAATTGAGAAGATAGGATGAATAAAAAAAAATGTTTAGTAACGGGGTCGGCTGGGTTGATTGGGTCCGAAGCTGTGAGGTTTTTTATTGATAAGGGATTTGAGGTTGTTGGAATTGATAATGATATGCGGGCTTATTTTTTTGGTGAAGAAGCTAGCACAAAGGAAAATAAAGAGTGGTTAGAAAATAAATTTAAAGATAAATATGAACATTTTAATATCGATATAAGAGATAAAAAAAGTTTAGAAGAAGTTTTCAAAAAATATGTTTTTGATATTATTATTCATACAGCGGCTCAACCTTCGCATGATTGGGCGGCTCGTGAGCCGTTTACAGATTTTGAGATTAATGCTAATGGAACTTTGAATTTGCTTGAAAATTTCAGAAAATATTCTTCGCAAGGTGTATTTATTTTTATCTCCACAAATAAAGTTTACGGTGACACACCCAATAAATTACCGTTAAAAGAATTGGAAACTCGCTGGGAAATAGAGGGAAACCATAATTTCTGTAATGGCATAGATGAAAGTATGTCTATTGATGATTCAACTCACAGTCTTTTTGGGGCTTCAAAAGCTGCAGCAGATATTTTAGTTCAGGAATACGGCAGATATTTTGAACTTAAAACAGCTAGTTTTAGAGGCGGCTGTTTAACAGGTCCCCTTCATCAAGGTGCGGAGCTGCATGGATTTTTGGCTTACTTGGCGAAATGTGTAGATTCAGGGAAAGAATATAAAATTTTTGGATATAAAGGAAAGCAGGTGAGAGATAATATTCATTCTTTTGATTTAGTAAATGCCTTCTGGTATTTTTATCAAAACCCTAAATACGGAGAAGTTTATAATATGGGAGGAAGCAGGTATTCTAATATTTCTATGAAAGAAGCTATTGCTTATTTTGAGAAAGTTTTTAATAAAAAAGCTAATATCAATTATTTAGATCAAAATCGTATAGGTGATCATATTTGGTATATATCCAGTGTAGATAAATTTAAGGCTCATTATCCTGGGTGGTCTTATAAGTATGATATTTGGGGGATTATGGATGAAATTGGTCAGAAGCTAGTAAATGGTTAAATGGTGAATGGTTAATTTAGATAAAAGAGAATGGTTTGCGGGTTGGCGAGTTGAAAAAGAAAGAGAAAGAAGGGGGATTCACCACGAAGTTCACGAAGGGCACGAAGGTTTGGGGGACACGAAGTGACTGAAATATTTGTTTTCACGCTTTTAATAAATTAAAAACGTTTGTTGATGAAACCAGAATGAAAAATTAAAATAAATTTCCCTTTTCCACCCTGTTTTCATCAATAAATAGAAATTTCATTTCTTATGAAAACAAATATTTTTAAATATTAACTAAGAAAGAAGGCTA
>JAGLSE010000057.1 GCA_023135905.1 Candidatus Omnitrophota bacterium | reverse complement strand
TAGATTTAGGTCCGGAAGGCGGTGATAAAGGAGGTTTTATAGTAGCATTTGGTTGTCCTGAATCAGTTGTTAAAACTCCAGGTTCATATACAGGAAATTTTTTAAAAAATAAATTAAACCCGAAAAATGCATTTGAAAGAAACTTATATACGCAATGAATAACAAACAAAAGAGTTATGTGAAAACTGCGATGAACAAAATAGTACCGTTGCATTTTTCTAAGGTAACCTCGACTTTTCCAAATTTTCCCGTGGAAATTTTGGAGTCGACCCTCCGGGCAAATAATGCTAACCGCATTATTTGGGTTAAATGTTAAATAGTTGATAGGATATGTTTTTATATTTTAGTATATAAATTAAAAAATAGAATAAATATGAATGTTTTTAAAATATTATTTATAAAAAATAGAGTTCTAATAGTTTTTTGTGTCTTAATAACAGCTATTCGCGGTGAGAGTTTTTGTTTTGAAAATGAAGATGAAAAACTCAGAGTTGCGGTAAGCGTATATTCTGATGGTTTGTATGATGAGTCATTTTCGCTTTTAGAAAGGTTTAAAGAAAATTTTCCAAATAGTAAATTAATAGGAGAAGTTCAACTTTATATATCTAAATGTTATTACAAGAAAAGACAATATTCTGAAGCTTTAAAGCTGCTTAAAACTATAGAGCTGGAAATTAAAGAAGAACATTTGTTAACGGAAGTGTATTATTTGATTAGTATAATTTCGTATAAAGGCAGAGATTTTAATCAATCTTTATTTTATTCAGAAAAAATAGTTAATGAATATTCGGATTCCAAACTGAATTTAGAAGCCAATTATATGATAGCTATGGTTAAATTAGTGTTAAAAGAAAATGATGAAGCTGAACATATTTTTAAAAGAATAATTAGAAATAACCCTAAAAAAAGTTTAATCTTTAAATGTTATGACCAGTTATTAAATTTATATATACAAAATAAAAAGTATTCTGAAACTATTGAACTTGGGAAAGCAATTCTTAATGAAGTCTTAGACAAAAATCTAATTCCAAAAATATATTATTATTTAGGAGTAGGTTACTACGGCATAAATGAATGGGATAAGTCTAAGGAAAATTATAATTATGCTTTAGTAGATAATTATGATCAGCATCTAAGAGATCTTATTTATAAAGGGTTGGGTTTTACTTATCTTATAAAAGGGGATAAATTAAAGGCTAAAATAATTATTGATAAGATAGAAGATAAAGAGTTACGCAATTTTTGTCAGGGAGTTTTTAATTTAAAGACAAAAGATTATATTGGCGCATTAGAAATATTTAATGATTTTTTAAGGAATTATCCTAAGAGTAAGGTTTTGGCTAATGCTTATTTTAATAGAGCGGATACTCTTTATAAAATGGGTAGAATAAATGACGCTTTATATGAGTATAGATATGTACTGGATAATTTTATATATGATAATTTTAGTGAGATAATAAATAAATCTTATTATGGTTTGGCTTGGTGTTATTTAAAAAATGGAAGATTTCAAGATGCAATTAAAGGATTTCAGCAAACATTAGAATATTCTGATGATCCGGTTGTTAAGATTAGTTCTTCAATACAAATAGCTGATGCTTATCAGGAGGGAGGTAACTATGATGAAGCTTTAGCACTATATGATAAAATTTTAAAAATAAATCCTAACACAATTTATACAGATTATATCCAATTCCAAGTAGGTATGTGTTTTTTGAAAAATAAAAAATTCGAAGAATCATTTAGGGCTTGGAATAATTTAAAAAACAATTTTCCGGAATCTAAATTTATACCTCAGGTTCAATATTATTCGGCTGTAGGCTATTTTTCTAAAGAAGATTATATTCAAACGAAAAGTTTGTTGGAAAATTTTATTGAAAGGTTTCCTAACGATGATTTTATACCTAAAGTCTATTATTTATACGGCAAGTGTTTTTTAAATCAACAAAATTATGAACAAGCCTTAATAATATTTGAAAAAATAGCTGAAAACTATAATGATAAAGAAATAGAGAGTCTTGTTTATTTAGATATGGGCAATATCTATTTTAATTTATCGAAATTTGATGAAGCAAAAAAAATATGGAAACATTTTTTAAATAAGTATCCTCATTCAAAGTATTCAGACTTTATAGTTTTGCATTTAGGGAGATTAATTGAGAAAGAAGGTGACTATGATTTAGCGGCTAAGTATTATCAAATTATCTTTGATAAACATAAAGATTCTTATTTGGATCAGGAAGCAATTGTTTCTTTAGGCCATTTGTATTGGAGGAAAGGAGATTTAGGTAAAGCAAAAGAATATCTTATGAAAATAGCAAATGAATCGACTCCTTTTGCTTTAAAATCAAAATTATATTTAGCGAAGATTTTTGTTCAAGAAGGTGAGTTTACGAAAGGACTTGAATTTTATGATGATCTTATTAATGAGGGATCATCAATAGCTGCAGTCGCTATGACAAATAAGGCTCTTCTTTATAAAGAAATGAAGGATTATAGACAAGCCGCAAAGATTTTTCAGGATGTTAGTGATTCTGGAGTTAATACTTTGAAGATATTGTTTGATTTAGCCTTATGCTTAGAAAAGAGTGGTAGTAATGAAAAAGCTATAGAAGCTTATTTTAATATTGTTTATATGTTCCCAGATGATAATAATATTTCTAATGAAGGCGAGAATAAAAAATATATAGTTAAATCTTATTTTCGAATAGCAAAAATTTATGTAAAAATGAATAATATTGATTCAGCTATAAATGTTTATAAAAAAGTAATTGATTTAAATGTCGAAGAAGCTAAAATAGCAAAAATAAGATTAAAAGAATTAGAAAATGAGTATTAAAGGGTAATTTATGTGATTTTAAAATTAAAATATTTAATATTAGGAGGCCATTATGTGGATATCAAATTTTATAGCTGAAACAGGGTGGTTAATTCTGCCAATCATTTTATTTTCTATTTTTTCTTTAGCAATAATTTTGGAGAGAATATTTTTTTATCAGAAAATAACATTTAAGACTTCTTCAATTATTACTAGAGTTTTTAAAGCGGTACGTAGAAATTATATAACAGAAGCAATCGATATTTGTAAAAAAAATCCTTTTCATACTACAAATACATTAAAATCAGGGTTAGTTCATTATTCTGAGTCAAAAGAAGTTATAAAAGAATCTATGGAGAATGCCTCGTTATATGAAATACCAAAATTGGAGAAAAACTTAAATTTTTTAAGTACGATAGCTCATGTTTCACCTCTTATAGGTCTTTTGGGAACAGTAATAGGTATGATAGAGTGTTTTGAAGTTGTAAAGATAGGGACTGCAACAATTGGGAGATTAAACCCATCTGATTTGGCAGGAGGTATTTCTAAAGCTTTAAATACTACTGCAGCTGGATTATGTGTTGCTATACCGACTTATTTAGCTTATAACTATTTTGTTCATAAAGTGAATACTTGTGTTTTAGAAATAGAAAGAGGTGCGACGGAATTATTAGAAATTAAATCAGAAAGGAGTTAGGTAGGTGAGGTTTAAACGAAGAGTAAATTTAGATGCTGGGCTTAAACAAATAGATATTGCACCTTTGATAGATTGTGTGTTTATACTTTTAATTTTTTTTCTGCTGACTTCAAATTTTATAGTAATACCTGGAATTAAGGTTAAGCTTCCTAAAGCTGTGACTTCTGAAGCGGTAGACGCGCAATCTTTAACGTTTGTTATTTCTAGTGAAGATATCATTTATTTGGACGGGAAACCTAAAACTTTAGAAGAGATAGAAGATTTATTTGAAAAAGGAAGTAATAATTCTATTTTTATCAAATCAGATAGAGATGCTAGTTTAGGTGTAGTAATAAAACTTTGGGATATATGCAAAAAATTCAATATAGAACAAATAGGTATTGCTACGACAGATGAAGATTAGAAAATATGAATTTTATTTGTAAAGTATCCAAAATAAAAATATATCAGTAATACAGGATATTTTCAGTTGATTTAACCAATGAGACTTAGATTTTTCGGAGAAAAATTTGTAGTCGAATTGATCCTGAGCGAGTAAAACGAGTCGAAGGATCTCGGGTTTAATTCCCCGCAGTTCACTGAGGAAAAGTTATTTAGGGGAAACCTTCGTTACCCCCGTAGCTTGCTGCAGGTAGTTGATTGGTTTAAAAATTGTTTTTATTTGTGGAAAAAATACAACATTGTATTTTTACATGTCGAATAAATAGTATTAAAAAAGGTTTTTTTTGAATATGATAAAATATATTTTGTTTATCAGTTAAATTGTTTTTTATTTTTGTAGTAATTTGAGTTTATTAGCGTATGTGAGATGGCAGGTTTTTTAAAAAATGATAAATTATTCTGGACAAAGTTATAGCCGGTAGTAAAGTAACTATAAGAGTTTTTCCTTTTTTTTATTAGGATTAGTGTTGTAATATCCTCTATTATAGAGTATAAAAGTAATAGAGGTATCGTTAAGAGTAAAAGGGAAATAAAGATATATATAAAAATAAATAACTAGTTTTTTAAATGTTTTGTTTATCGTTTTTTGAGTTTTGAAGTTGTACTTTATATGGGAGTATAAATAAAGAAAAATGATTACAGAAATAGGCATTATTGCAGGGGAAATCTGGCATTACTTAGAAAAACATAATATAGTTTTGTTAGAGGATTTAGTTGAAGGTATCAAAAGACCAAGAGATTTAGTTCTTATGAGTTTAGGCTGGTTGTCTCGAGAAGGTCATGTTTTGGTTGATGATACTACTTTAAATTATAAAATTTGTTTAAGAGAGTGAAAAATGATTTATGAAAAAAGGAGTTGTACTTATTATAGTGATAGGAATAGCTATGATTATAAGTTGTTTGGCTATAACTGTCTTATTGTATATAAGTCAAGGATCAATTATAAGTGAAAATAAAATAATGAGAACCCGGGCTTATTATGCGGCTCAAGCCGGTATTGTTAGCGGAATGGAGCAATTAAGGAAAGGAGAGGCTGTTAATGATATAGTCATAGGATCAGGTATAGATGGGTATGCCGGTGGACTTAATGTTGCTGTTACTTATATAGATGATAACACAGGTCCGTTAGGAACAGACCCTCTTGAGGTTGTTGTTACTTTTTGAATGAGGATTGCTGCTTTTTTTTAAAATCTTTCCCTTTAATTTCAATTAAATATTATATTAAATTTTTTCGGTCATTTTTAAGGCTGGCTAAATTTTTTGTATTTTTTGTATTTAAAAATTTTTATCTTTATAATTTATGGTATTTTGATATATAATGAACAGTAGTAAAATATAATAGTCTATTATTCCATAGATTGAAATCATCTTTTAATCGATGAAATTTTTCGACAAAAGAGTTGGAATTAGTTGAATTGATTCCTGAACAAATGAAATGAGTAGAAGGATCTTAAGTTTAATCATTTAAACCTAGATTCTATTATTAAACAGAGATTGAATTTTGGTAAGAATAGATTTTGAAAAGTGTTAAGTATAGAATAATTTTTGTATATATGGGCCGGTAGTTCAGTTGGGAGAATGCCTCGTTCGCAACGAGGAGGTCGGCGGTTCGATTCCGCTTCGGTCCATTTATATATAAATTTTTATATTATTAAGGATAAATGTTTAAATAAATTTTTTCTTAGAAGAAAATTTTGTACTCAAAAATTAAGATTAACGATATGTCCAATCCTAGAATTTATATTAGACCGGAAGATATTGATACTATTATTGATATAAAGGATATTAATGTCGTTCATAAAACTAAAAATGTTTTACGATTAAAAATAAATGATAAAATATCTATTTTTGACGGTAAAGGAAAAGAATTTTTATATAATGTTGAGATTATAAAGAAAGATATTATCACTGTAAAAAAAGAAAAGTTACTTAAGGAACATCCTATGTGTAAAAATAGAATAACATTAGGATTTCCTTTAGTGAAAGAAGAAAAGATTAGTATTATTTTACAGAAATCTACTGAATTAGGTGTCCATGAGTTTATTCCTTTTGTTTGTCAAAGAAGCCTAAAAGATGAACCTTCATCTAAAAAAAAGAATAGATGGGATAGAATAATATGCGAAGCAGCTAGACAATCTCAAAGATTATGGGTTCCGCGAATAAAGGGATTAGTATCTTTTAAGGATATAGTTAAATTTGACTATAAATTAAAATTAGCAGCATCTATAAACGGAAAAACTGTAGGAAATTATGTAAATGATGATTCTTGTGAAATATTAATTTTAGTCGGACCTGAAGGAGATTTTGCTTGTTCTGAATATAAACTCTTAGAAGAAAATTGTTTTAAGTTTATTAAATTGGGCGCTAATATTTTGAGAGTAGAAACAGCTTGTATATTTTCCGCGGGTTTAGTTCAATATCTTATTAATTAATGAAATTTATTTTATAAAATATATTTTAATTGATGAAAATAAAAATTTTTACTCACGGTTGTAAGGTTAATCAATATGAAGCGCAAGGTTTAGAAGAAATGTTTTTATCGTTGGGTTGTAAAATAACAAAAAAAAAAGCTGATATATATGTAATTAATACTTGTACAGTTACTTCACGAGCAGATAGTAAATCGCGGGATACTATTCTTCGGGCAAAAAAAGAAAACCCTCATGCAAAACTTGTTGTGTGCGGTTGTCTTGAAGAAGAGAATTCTAATTTTTTTAAAAAATTGGGAGTAGATTATATAATTCCTCAAAACAAAAAACACATTTTACCGGAAATAGTATTAGGCTTATCTTCAGGAATAAATAATGCTCTCGAGTATGAAGATATTTGGAATTTAAAAATAAAAAAATTTTATAATCATAGAGCGTTTATTAAAGTTCAGGATGGATGTAATAACTTTTGTTCATTTTGTAAAATACCTTATGTAAGAGGGAGGTCTAATAGCAGGGGCATAGAGGATGTTCTCGAAGAGGTTCAGAGAATATCTTTATTTCATCAAGAAATAATACTTTGCGGAACAAATTTGAGTATGTATGGTAAAGATATAGATCCACCAATAACATTAGCCCATTTAGTCGATAAAGTTTTAGCAATACCGTCTTTAGGAAGATTGAGGTTGAGTTCTTTGGAACCTTATTTTGTTGATGATAAGCTTATTTCATTTATAAATAATCAAAAATTTTGTGCTCATTTTCATTTTCCTTTTCAATATGGAGATGATGAGATTTTAAAGGCAATGAATAAAAAAGAAAGGGTATTCTTGTATGATAATTTAGTTTTGAAATCAAGAGATGCCGATCCGGATATTGCTATTAGCTGTGATATTATGGTTGGATTTCCCGGAGAAGAGGATAATCATTTCCGTAATTTGGTAGGATTTCTTAATAGAGTTAAACCTATGCGTATGCATATTTTCACTTTTTCGCCGAGGGAGAAAACACGTTTTCATGATATGAAAATTATCAATCAAAAGGAAGTACGTAAAAGGTATAATTTTTTAAAGGATTTGGCGGATAAATTTTCAATTGAATATAAAAATGAATTTTTAGGCAAAAAAGTTTTTATGGTATCGGAAGAAAAGAATAAAGGATTTGTTGGCGGATATACGGAGAATTATATAAAAGTTTATGTAAAAGAAAGTATACCTTTAGGGGAAATCATCCCTGT
>JAGLSE010000056.1 GCA_023135905.1 Candidatus Omnitrophota bacterium | reverse complement strand
AAAGATTGAAAACATTAACTTTTTTATCGGTGTAATCAACTTTTAATCAAGGAGACTTAGATTTTTCGGAGAAAAATCTGTAATCGAATTGATCCTGAGCGAGTAAAACGAGTCGAAGTATCTCGGGTTAAATTCCTCTCAGTTTACTGCGGAAAAGTTATTTAGGGGAAACCTTCGAAACTCCGTAGCTTGCCGCGGGGTAGTTGATTCGTTGAAATAAGGCGCTGATAACATTATCAAACAGCGCCTTAATGGATATGTGGGAAAAGAGAAATAGAACTGTTTCTAAGGCATATGCATTAGTTAATATTTTTTATTTTGTATCAGGGAAAAACATCATTAATTATTTGAATTATGCGTCTGAATGTTTTTATGGCTAAATGCGGGTATGCTTCAAGGAGAAAAGCTGATATTCTAATATCTGACGGTATGGTAATGGTAAATGATGTTAAAGTTTATAAACCGTTTATTTATGTGTCAGAGAAAGATATTGTTAAAGTAAATGGTGAAATTTTATGGCTTCAAAAACATATATATATTTTATTTAATAAACCAAAGGGAGTAACTACAACCCTTTCTGATAGGTTTGCTAAGAAAAAAATAATTGATTTTTTCCCTGAAAAATTTAAAGGTATATTTCCGGTAGGAAGACTTGACAAGAATTCTTCGGGTTTGATTCTTATGACTAATGATGGAGATTTCTGTCATAAAGTTACCCATCCTAAATTTTTTATTGAAAAGGAATATTTGCTATCGCTTAAAGGAATATTAACAGTTAACGATTGTTTGAAGGCAAAAAAGGGAGTTCTATCGGATGGGGATTATTTGAAAGCAAATAGTATCGAAGTTGTAAAAAAAAATAAATTAGATACGGTCTGTAAGGTGGTAGTGCATGAAGGTAAAAAAAGGCATTTAAGGCGTTTATTCAAGAAATTAGGGTTTGAGGTTAAAGAATTAAAGAGGACAAGAATTGCGTCCTTAAGGTTAGGCCGTTTGAAACCGGGAGAATTTAAAATAATTAATAGCAATCTCTTAAAAATATAATTTTTTTATCAGAATTAGGGTATAAAACCTGGTAATGGATAGCTTAATCCGAAAAATGCGTTTAAAAAAACCCATATATGCGTTGAATAACAAACGAAACAGTTATGTAAAAATTGCGATGTACAAAATAGTACCTTTGCATTTTTCTAAGGTAACCTCGCCTTTTTTCAAATTTTCCTGTGGAAATTTTGGAGTCGACCTTCCGGGCAAATAATGCTAATAGCATTATTTGGGTTACCCCAAAACATTTGAAAAAAACTGTATACTTATGTAACCTCGCCTTTTTCCAAATTTTCCCGTGGAAACTTTGGAGTCGACCCTCTGGGCAAATAATGCTAATAGCATTATTTGGGTTAAAAGTAAATTGGTGAATTTTTGGATTGAAAAGTGAAGAGTTAATGTTACTATAATATAAGCTTTAAGCTTTAAATTTAATTTTATGAATAAAAATGAGTATAAAATAATTTTTTTAGATAGAGATGGCGTGATTAATCAATCTCCGGGAGATGAACGTTATGTTAACAGTTATAAAGAGTTTAAATTTATTGAAGGAAGTATTGAAGGAATAAAGAAACTTTATTTAAAAGGGTATAAGATATTTATTATATCAAATCAGTCAGGAGTTTCTAAAGGCCTTTATACTAAAAAAGACTTAGAAGCCATAAATGATTTAATAGTTAAACAATTGAGAAAATATAAAGTTTCGTTATCGGGAATATATTATTGTACTCATAATCCTCAGGATAATTGCAATTGTAGAAAACCTAAAACTGGATTATTAGAAAAAGCAGTAAGCGAGTTAGGCGTTAAACCAAAATGGTCTATTTTTATAGGAGATACTTTTAAAGATATGAAAGCTGCTGTAAAGTTTGGAGCTAAAGCTGTTTTGGTTCTTTCAGGGAAAGAGAAAATAGCTAATCGTAATAGTTGGGAGTTTGAGCCGGAGTATATTTTTAAAGACCTTTTAGCGGCAGCAACCTATATTTCAGCTAATTATGAATAAAGTATTAATTGTTTATGCTAGTTTTGGAGAAGGCCATAAAAAAGCTGCCTATGCTTTGTCGGGTTCTATTGAATCAACTTGTAAAGATCTTTTGGATTTTACTCATCCTATAATAAAAAAGATATATTCGTTAAGTTACATGTTAGTTACTCAGCATTTATCAGCTCTTTGGCGTATAACTTTTTTTATAGCTAAAGGTAGTTTATTTTCTTTTTCAATAAATAAAGTTCATAAATTTATTTTTTTTTCTTTATTTAGATATTTGAAAGAAACTCGACCTAAAATAGTTGTAGTTACTCATTTTTTTCCTTCAAGTCTTATTTCAATAGTTAAAGAAAAGTTTAATATAAAATTGATTTCTGTAGTTACGGATTTAAGGGTTCATCCTTTATGGGTAGATAAATGTGTAGATACTTATTTTGTAGCTTTAAGTATAACGAAAAATGATTTAATTAAGTTAGGGATTGATGCTAATAAAATTATTTCCGGATACGTTCCTTTACGGGAAGGTTTTATAAAAAACTATTCTGTGGAGAGATTACGGAATAAGTTTAAAGTGGGTGCCAGGCCTTCAATTATTTTTGTTTCTTCATTAAGAGGAAGATTTCCGTTTCTTAAAGTTTCAATAGAAAAGTTTATTAAAAAATTTAATATTTTTGTTATTTATGGGAAAAATAATGAATTGAAACAGTATCTTGAAAAAAATCGTTCATCGAATCTCAGGGCTTTTTCGTTTTATGAAGAAATTTGGGAATTATTTTTTTTAAGTTCGGTTATAATTACTAAACCTGGAGGTTTAACTATATTCGAGGGTATTTATAATAGGAAACCGTTTATTTTTACACATTATATCCCAGGTCAAGAAAAAGAAAATATGGATTTGCTTATTAAACATGGTATTGCTAAATTTGTTAGGAATGAGTCGGAATTAATAGAAGCGATTAAGTACTTTGGTAAAAAGAGTGATGATATAAGAGATAATTATCCAATAAAAATTGAAGATATTCGCCTGCCTTTTATAGAATTAATACAAAAATTAAGTAATGCCTAAAATTGTGAAAGTAGCTGTTCCGCTTGCTTTAAATAAAGAGTTCGATTATTCTTTTCCTTTAAATTTAAAGATAGAAAAAGGAATGAGGGTTTTAGTTGATTTTAAAGGGAAGAAAATGTTGGGGCTGGTCGTTGATATCTCTAATTATACAAGAGTAAAAATAGTAAAGCCAATTTTGGATACCCTTGATTTAACCCCGTCTTTAACTGGAGAACAAATAGATTTTGCGCATTCATTAAGTGAATTGTATCCTTATTCCATAGGTGAATTTTTATTTATGTTCCTGCCGCCTTATCTGAAAAATATTAGAAAAATTGATTCAGTCCAGTATTGTGAAATTAAAAAAAATCGACAAGTTAGACCTAGAAAGTTGTTTTTAAGGGGAGATGATTTTTTAAAAAGGTATGAATTCTTGAAAAGTTCTATTAAAGAAAATTTAAAAGAGGGTTCGGTTCTGATATGTTTTCCTCAAATGTCATATTTATTGAACGCAAAAAAAATTCTGGAAAAAGATTTTTCTGGAGAAATAAATATAATTCATAGTCAACAAGGGGAAAAAGAACTTTATTCAGTTTGGGCCAAAACTAGATCCAAGTCTTTAGTTTTAGGAACAAGAGTTTCGATATTCTACTATCCTCAAGATTTGAGGCAGCTAATAGTTGAAGAAGAGAATAATCCTTATTATTTTCAGGAGGAAAAGCCTTTTCATAATCTTTTGGATGTCGCCATGACCCTTTCAGATATTAAAGGTGTAAATTTAATGTTAAGTGGAGATAATCCGTCTTTAAGTACATATAAACTTATTAAAGAAAAAGCTATTTTTTTAGAAGATCGTGGAGGTAAAGCTAAAAATATAGATATAGTAAATATGTCTAATTTTAGTGTTAAAAGATTAATTGGTCCGGTATTAATAGAATTAATCAAAAGTTCACTTAGAAAGAAGAAAAGAATAGTAGTATTGTGGAATAAAAAGGGTTTTTCCAAGACTATTTCATGTACTAGTTGTGGATATATTGTTAAGTGTAGTAATTGTGCCGGTTTATTACAAAAAATTCCGATGGTCGATGAAGGAGTTTGTCCGTATTGTCAGAGAAAAGAGGTTTTTTCAAAAACATGTAAAAAATGCAAAAATGGATATCTTAAAGAAAAGGGTTATGGAATAGATAGAATTGGGTATGCTTTTAAAAAAATTTTTCCAGATGTAAGGATAGATGATTTGGAGAATAGTAATAGTAATACTCAGATAATTTTGTCTACTTCAAAAATTTCGAGTTATCTTTATGAAAAGAGTGATTTAGATATAGGAATTGTTATTGATGCGGATTTGATGTTGGCTCGGACGGAATATGACGCAACATTCAATTTATATATTTATCTTAAAAAACTTTCTTTTTATTTTAAAGATTCCTTGTATGTTTTTACTAATAATAAAGATTATTATCTTTTTCAGTCTTTAAATAAAGAATGGATTGATTTTTATGAATTAGAACTAAACCTTAGAACTAAATCTAATCTTCCCCCTTTTGGTCTGATATCCAAAATTACATTGAGATGCAAGAATGAGATTGCTCTTTTAAAAAAGGTAAAATCTTTATATAATAAATTGCTTAAAAAAGAATTGGAAGTGTACGGACCGTTTCAAGAGCACCCTTATAAATTAAGAGATAAATTTAGATGTTCTCTTATTATCAAAGGTAAGAGAGATATTATTTCACGAAAAATAATTAAAGAAGAGATTAAGGGTATTAGAAGTAATTTATTACAATTAGCGATTATATTTAAATAATATGTCTGGTATTATGAAATTTGTATATTTTGGAAGTTCTGAATATTCTAATGGAGTATTGAACTATCTTTATGATCATGGATATAAGCCTTCACTTATTGTAAGTAAACCTGATAGGCCTAAGGGTAGGGGGTTAAAACTTTTACCAACGGAAGTAAGTTTATTCGCGGTAGAGAAGAATATACCTCTGGTTAGACCGGAATCTTTAAAGGATAAAATAATAGAAAATCAATTGTTGGAGGAAAAGGCTGATTTTTTTTTGGTTGCGGATTACGGTATTATAATACCTTCATATATATTAGATATTCCTAAAATACATTCTTTATGCGTTCATCCGTCGTTGTTGCCGCGATACAGAGGTCCGTGTCCTATTGAATATTCGTTGAAAAATGGGGACACTATTACAGGAATTACCATTTTTGAAATAAATAAATCGGTAGATGCGGGAGATATAATTTCTCAAAAACAAGTAAGTATAGGACCACAAGAGAATTATTTTATGTTGAGACAGAGATTAGCTGAACAAGGAGCAATTCTTTTGGTGGATACTTTGAAGAATATAAATAAAAAAGAATATAGTTTAACCTATCAAGATGAAAAACTTGTAACAATGACTTATAAATTTAAAAAAGAAGATGGAAAGGTGAATTGGAATTCTTCTGCCAGAGAAATAAATAATTTAATAAGAGCTACTCGGGGTTGGCCTTCGGCTTATACATATTATAAGGATAAGAGAATTAAAATATTATTCGCGCGGATAGTTGATGAACAAAGTACTGCTTTTCCAGGTACGATTATTAATATTAATATAAAAGGTATTGAGGCAGCTACAGCTGATGGCATTTTGTTAATTGAAAAAGTTAAACCTGAAGGGAAAGGTGAGATGGATGCCTGGTCATTTGTTTGTGGTCATAGAGTTAAGGAGGGCGATAAATTTTGCAGTTGATGGAACTGTTGCAAACTGCGATAGTTCCTGTTATTCAACCGCGCCTTAATTTAGAGATGGGAAAAAAAAGTTTTCAGATATTTTTTTCAGGGATTGTTCAGGGTGTTGGTTTTCGTTTTACTGCCCGAAGTTTAGCTCATAGATATGGGATTAACGGCTGGGTTAAAAATTTACCTGACGGCCGGGTAGAACTGAAAGCGGAAGGGCTTTCTAGTAATGTGGTTGAATTTTTAGATATGTTAAGAGAAACATTTAAGAGTAATATAACGGATTATCATGTAGAAGAGTTTCCTTCAGAACAAGGGTATGATAATTTTCGAATAGTTTATTAATGTAATATAGGAGAAAGTAGGGAGAAGGGGAGATAAACGAAAGACGAGAGACGAATCGCTTCGCTCTGACGAGGGACGTGAGAAGAAAAAGGATCCGCAGATTACACGGATTAATGCGGATTAGGGAGAAAGGGGAGAAGAGAAATGTAGAGACGTGAAAAAAAGAAAATAAAGAAAGAAAAATAATAAAATAGTGTAGAGATAACGGTTGTTCGCCCGAGATAGAAAACGTGTTTGGTGCATATAAAAATATTGTAGGGGCTATTCACGAATCGCTCGATAAGTAATATTCGGAATGAATTTAATAAAAGACATATTGTTAAAAGTATAGAAAATATATAGGTAATATTATGACTATAGATAAGGTGAAACAAAAAATTGAATCATTGCGGGAGTTAATACGGGGGGCGGATTATCGGTATTATGCTTTGAGTGATCCTGATATATCAGATAAAGAATATGATAATTTATTTGAAAAATTAAAAAAGTTAGAGAATGAGAACCCCAAATTAATAACTGATGATTCTCCTACTCAGCGTATCTTTGACGGTTTATTGGAGGAGTTCTCTACTGTAAAACATAGGGGAAAAATGCTTTCTTTAGATAACACTTATTCTATAGAAGAATTAAATAAATGGGAAGAAAGAATTAAAAAGAATATTAAAAATGATGTTTCATTGGATTATTTTGTTGAATTGAAAATGGATGGAATAAGCGCCTCCCTAATTTATGATAATTTTAAATTAGTAATTGGTGCTACTCGGGGGAATGGTGATACGGGAGAAAATATTACAGCTAACGTAAGGACTATAAAATCAATACCTCTTCGATTAAGGGGTGAGGACATTCCTAATCTTATTGAAGTTAGAGGGGAAGTTTATATTGATAAAAATGATTTTGAATCTTTAAATAAAAAAAGGGTATCTGTGGGTGATAACCTTTTTGCTAATCCCAGGAATGCTGCCAGCGGGTCATTAAAGTTGTTAGACCCAAATTTAGTTGATAAACGAAAATTAAAATATTTCGTTCATTCATTTGGTTATGTGGAAAATTATAAAATACATACCCAGAAAGATTTTTTTGAAAAAGCTAAAGAATGGGGGTTAGCTATAAATAAAAATAATAAGTACTGTAAAAATATTAAAGAGGTTATCGCGTATTGTTTATATTGGCAAGAGAAACGAGATACTTTAAGTTATGAAGTTGATGGTGTGGTAGTAAAAGTTAATTCTTTTGGGTTACAGAAAAAAATAGGAACGACGGCTAAAAGTCCGAGATGGGCAGTAGCTTATAAATTTCTTGCTCGTCAGGCAACTACTAGAGTTGAGAAAATTGAGTTGAGTGTCGGGCGAACAGGTGTAATTACTCCTGTTGCTCATCTTGAGCCTGTGGAATGCGGGGGAGTAACTATTTCTAGATCGACTCTTCATAATTTTGATGAGATTGAAAGGTTAGGTATTAGAGAAGGTGATGTTGTATTAATAGAACGGGCAGGAGATGTTATTCCTAAGATAGTAAAAGTTATAGATTCAAAGAGAAACGGAAGAGAAAGAATATTTATAAGACCTAAAGTTTGTCCTGTTTGCGATGAAAAAACAGCTAAAGATAAAGTAGAAAGGAAATCCGGTGAATCAGGAGAATATTCGTCAGGAGTATTTTTATATTGTATGAATCCTGATTGTCCGGCGCAGCTTAAGAGGGCTTTGGGTCACTTTGTTTCCAGATCAGCTTTAGATATAGAAGGTATGGGTAAGAGTGTAATTAATGAGTTGGTAGATAAAGGCTATGTTAGCAGTCTTGTAGATATTTATACCTTAAAAAAGGAAGATTTGTTTAAATTGAATCTTTTTAAGGAGAAGAAAGTAAATAATTTAATTTTGGCGATAGAGAGGAGTAAGAACAATCCGTTGGCGTCTTTTTTGTATGGATTAGGTATAAAACATGTGGGGGAGAAAGCGGCTTTAATTTTAGCGGAAACATTTAGAACTATAGATAATTTTTATACATTAAAGATGTCAGATTTAGAGATGATATCTGATATTGGGCCGATTCTGGCAGGGTCAATAGTTGATTTTTTTTCAACAGCAAAGATAAGGAAGATGATCGAGAAATTTAAGTTGTTCGGTGTAAATCTTGTCCAGGAGAAAAAAATAGTAGAATCTACTAGAATTTTAGGAAAAGTATTTGTATTTACCGGAGAGTTAGAAAATTTAACAAGAGATGATGCTAAGAAAATTGTAATTGAGCAGGGAGGTAAGTTTTCTTCAAGTGTAGGTAAGAATACCGATTTTCTTGTGTTAGGTAAAAATTCCGGATCCAAATATAAAAAAGCTAAGGAATTAGGCATTAAAACTATTAGTGAAAAGGATTTTCTTGAAATGAGTGGAAAATTATAATTTTTTTAAAGAAGAGGGGTATAATTTTATTATTTGGATAGTATTAGATAGTTTGTGAATAGATATTTTTTAAAAAATTTTAAATAGAAATATCATATAAATATTATTTTGTGTTATTTGTATTTTTTTCTTGACAAAGGTAGCTTTTATAGTAATATCTATGAAGTCAATTATATGCTTATATGCAGAGTATTTTGCCCACGTAGCTCAGTCGGTAGAGCACTTCGTTGGTAACGAAGTGGTCACCGGTTCAACTCCGGTCGTGGGCTTAAATTAGAGGTAAAAAAAAATTATTAACTTAGGGAAGAATAATTACTTCCCATTAATTGTAAAATAATTATGAGAGAATTGATTTCATTAGCCTGTACAACTTGTAAACGAAAAAATTATTATACGACTAAGAATAAAAGGCAGCATCCTGAAAAAATGGTTATAAAAAAATATTGTCGTTGGGACCGTAAACATATTGACCATAAGGAAAGCAAACCTTAATTTTATATAGTTCTTTGTTACAATTTTATTAGGTATTAATTTTTCGAGGTGCTTGGCCATAGACAGTTTAATTTCTTTTGATTGATAGTTTTGAACTGAGATTTAATTTAGGCGAGTAGCTCAACTGGCTAGAGCACCGGTCTCCAAAACCGGGGGTTGCAGGTTCAATCCCTGCCTCGCCTGTTGAAATACTCATGTGTAGAAAAAATAATTGATAGTTATAAAAAAAGAAAAAATGATAAATAGAATTAAAGGGTTACCTAAATTTATAAAAGAAGTAAAGGAAGAGTTAAAAAAAGTAAATTGGTCAACAAGACAAGAGCTAGTTTCAGCAGGGTTTTTGGTAGTGATTGTTTCCATTATATTAACTAGTTATATATTTTGTGTTGATATTGGATTGTCAAAGTTAGTTCAATTAATCTTAAAATAAATTTTAAATAGCAGGTAAAAATGAAACAGTGGTATATTTTACATTCGATTAGCGGGGCTGAAGATAAAACGAAAGTCAATTTAGATTCTCGAATAAAAGCCAATCATTACGAAGAGTTAATTGATGAAGTAGTTATTCCTAAGGAGCAAATTACCGAGGTAAAACTTGGGAAGAAGAAAGTTTTAGAAAGAAAGTTTTTTCCTGGATATATACTTATCCATATGGAGATGAATGATGACACATGGTTATTTGTAAGAAATACTCCAGGGATTACGGCTTTTATTGGACCGAAGAGAAAACCTTCAGCAATTTCAGTAGACGAAGTAGACAGAATTTTGGATCGAGCAGAGCAAAGTAAAGTAAAACCCGCGCCAAAGGTTAGTTTTGAGTTAGGGGAAAGTGTTAGAGTTGTAGAAGGTCCTTTTATTAATTTTAGTGGTGTAGTTGAAGGAGTTTTTCCTGATAAAGGGAAAGTAAAAGTTAGTGTATCAATTTTTGGAAGAACTACACCTGTTGAATTGGAATTTTGGCAAGTTGAAAAAATATAGTATTAATGTGGATTGCTTAAGGAGTTTATAAAAGTAAGGAAATATCGGAGTAATTTATGGCAAAAAAAAAGAAAAAAATATTAACTAAAATAAAGTTACAGCTTCCAGCTGGAAGTGCTAATCCAGCCCCTCCTGTAGGACCTGCTTTAGGGCAGCATGGTGTAAACATTATGCAGTTTTGTAAAGCTTTTAATGAGGCTACGAAACAAAGAGAAGGAGTTATTTTACCCGTAGTTATTGATGTTTATGAAGATAAATCATTTAATTTTATTATTAAAAGTCCGCCAGTTTCTTTTTTGATTAAAAGAGCGGCTAATCTTGCAAAAGCGAGTTCGGAACCAGGTAAAGAAATTATAGGACAGATAACTAAAGCACAAGTATTAGAAATTGCTAAGGAAAAAATGGCTGATTTGAATACAAGGGAACTGAAAAAAGCTGCAAAAATTGTTGAGGGAACGTCAAGGAGTTGTGGTATAAAAGTTGTTGATGTTTAAATTTAGGGGTTTGAAATTATGAATAATAGTAAAAGGTACATTGAAGCGAAAAAATTGGTAGAAGAGGATAAAAGCTATTCTATTGATGAAGCCTTAGAAATATTAAAGTCAATGCCTAAGGTTAAATTTGATGAGACTATTGAAATAAGTGGAAAATTAGGAGCTGATCCTAAACAGTCCGAGCAAATAGTTAGAGGATCTGTAAAATTACCTCATGGAATTGGTAAAGTCGTAAAAGTTTTAGTCTTTTGTGAGCCTGAGAAAGAGGCAGAGGCTAAAGATGCCGGTGCTGATTATATAGGATCTAAAGAATTGATTGATAAAATTTTAAAAGAAGGGTGGGTTGATTTTGATTGTTGTATTTCAACACCTTCGATGATGAGGCTTGTTAGCCGGTTAGGTAAGTTTTTAGGTCCAAGAGGATTGATGCCTTCTCCTAAAATTGGTACGGTAACGGAAAATATTGCTTATGCTGTAAAAGAATCAAAACAAGGTAAGATTGATTTTCGTATGGATAAAACCGGATGTATCCATGTGGGAGTAGGAAAAATATCTTTCACTAAAGATGCCCAAAAAGATAACATAGTTGCTTTTATTAAAGCTCTTGAAGATGCTAGACCTCCTTCGGTTAAAGGAGTATTTGTTCATGATTTATATGTATCAGCAACAATGAGTCCGTCGTTAAAAATAAGTTTATAATTTTTTTTGTAAGATATAGTACAGAATAATAAACTGTAAATTTAGACAAAGAGTTAATGGTGAAAAAAAGAACCTATGAATAAAAAATTAAAAAAAATCGGATTATTGACAAAGGAAAAAGTTGTTGTTGAATTGAAAGAAAAAATTGTAAATTCTCAAGGCTGTTTTTTTGTGAAATTTAATAAGTTAGACGCGTTTTCTTTAAATGTATTACGTAATGATCTTAAAGATTCGCAAACAGGTATTATTGTTACAAAAAATACTTTATTTCAAAAAGCATTAAAAGAACTGGATTATAAAGAATCAAGTGAGTTCTTTGATGGTGAGACGGGTCTGGTTATGACTTCATCAAATGATATAGTTGCAGTTTGTAAGATTCTTGTAGATTTTTCTAAAGAAAAACCGAATTTGAAAGTTAAAGGCGGTTTAATAAAAGATAAGGAGATATCAGCAGAAGAAGTAACTGTTTTATCAAAGTTACCTTCGAAAGAAGTTCTATTAGGTATGGCGGTTCGCGGGTTAGCTTCGCCTATAACCGGTTTACTTTCTTGTTTTAATCAAGTCGTTTTAAAGTTTGTATGGGCTATTGAAGAAATTAAAAAAGTTAAAGAAAAATAATAAAAGTGAGGAGGGTTTTATGTCTAAGGTAGATGATGTCCTAAAAATGGTGGAGGAATTAACTGTTTTAGAGTTATCAGAATTAGTTAAATCTTGTGAAGAAAAGTTTGGAGTATCAGCAAGTGCTCCTGTAGCAGCTATGGCTGTTGGTGTCGGTGCTCCTGCAGAAGAAGAGGAAGAACAAACTACGTTTAGTGTTGTATTAACTGCGATTGGAGGCACTAAAATTGCTGTAATTAAAGAAGTAAGGGCTATAACTGAATTAGGTTTAAAGGAAGCTAAAGAATTAGTTGATTCAGCCCCTAAACCGATAAAAGAAAATGTTTCGAAAGAAGAAGCAGAGGAAATTAAGAAAAAATTAGAAGCTGCAGGTGCCACTGTAGAATTAAAGTAATTTTAGGAGGATGGTTTGAAAAAAATTCAAAAGCTTTCTTTTTCTACGATTAAAAAAGTTTTGCCTATGCCTCATTTTTTAGAGCATCAGACGCGCTCTTTTAAGGAATTTTTGCAAATAGGTGTATTGCCGGAAAAGAGGAAAAATATAGGGCTTCAGGAAATATTAAAAGAAGTCTTTCCTATGGAAAGTCCGGATAAACAGTATCGTTTAGAATTTATATCTTTTTCTCTAGGAAGACCTAGGTATGGTGTCGATGAATGTAAACGAAGAGCTCAAAGTTTTGCCGCTCCTTTGAGAGTAAGATTGCGGTTAATAGATCCCTCAAATGAATTGAAAGAACAGGAAATTTATTTAGGTGATGTACCATTAATGACAGAAAGAGCTTCTTTTGTTATTAATGGAGATGAAAGAGCTATTATAAGTCAGCTTCAGCGTTCTCCTGGGGTATTTTTTGAAGAAGAAATTCATACTACAGGTAAAAGGATGTATTTTGCACGAATAATCCCGTATAGAGGTTATTGGTTCGAATTTAGAACTGATATTAATGATACAATTACTGCTATAATTGATCGGAGAAAGACTTTTCCTGCTACACAAATATTACGAATAATGGGTCTTTCATCAAGTGAAGATATCTATAGTAAATTTTCAGATAAGCCGTATCCTGAAATAGTTAATACTGTAAAAAAAGATCTTTCAAGTAATAGTGAAGAAGCATACTTGGATTTTTATAAAAAAATGCGTCCTACTGAACCTATTACTTTAGAAGCTTCTAAAGAGGTTTTTCATCGCATGTTTTTGGATTCCAGAAGATATGATCTTGGTCGAGTTGGCAGATATCTTCTTAATAAAAAATTGAATATGAATTATAACTTAAGTAAGAGAACAATTGATATAGAAACTATTGTTGAAATTATTAAGACGCTTCTTGAAGTTAAAGCCGGTAAAAGAGATATTGATGATATAGATCATCTTTCGAATAGAAGAGTAAAACTTATTGGTGAACTTCTTCAGCATCAGGTTAGAATAGGGTTATTGAGAGTTGAACGAACATTTTTAGAAAGATATTCTTTAATAACGACTCATGGATTTTCTATTCAGCATCTTATAAATTCAAGAGCTTTTTCTAGTCAGATACAGGATTTTTTTGGTAGGTCACCTCTTTCGCAATTTATGGATCAAACCAATCCTTTAGCTGAAATGACCCATAAAAGGAGATTATCAGCCATGGGTCCTGGTGGTTTATCTAGAGAAAGAGCTGGTTTTGAAGTTCGAGATGTTCATCCTACGCATTATGGTAAAATTTGTCCTATAGAAACTCCCGAAGGTGCAAACATTGGGTTGTTATCATCGTTAGCGACACATGCTTTAATAAATCCTTTGGGATTTCTTACAACACCATATAGGAGAGTTGAAGAGGGAGTTGTGTTGGATAAGGTAGATTTTTTAACAGGAGATGAAGAAGAAATTAAAATTATAGCTCAAGTAACTTCTAACATTAATGATGATGGAAAAATTTTAGATAAAGAAATTTATGCTAGATATAAAGGTAAGTTTCCAAAAGTAAAACCGAAGCAGCTTGAGTATATGGATATTTCTAATCAGCAGATTATTTCGGTTTCTGCTTCTTTAATTCCATTTTTAGAACATGATGATGCTAATAGAGCTTTAATGGGATCTAATATGCAGAGACAGGCGGTGCCATTGCTTTTTCCCCAAGAACCTTTAGTAGGGACAGGTATTGAAGAAAAATTAGCTAGGGATAGTGGAGTCATGATTATAAGTAGCGAAGCTGGTACGGTAACAGAAGTTGATGCTGCTTCAATTAAAATTAACAATTTTGTTTATAAACTGAAAAAATTTGATAGATCAAATGCTGACACATGTATAAATCAAAGGTCGTTAGTTAAAAAAGGCGATGAAATTAAGAAAAATGCAATAATAGCTGATGGTATGTCTACCAGCAACGGAGAAATCGCGTTAGGTACAAATCTTTTAATCGCATTTATTCCTTGGAGAGGCTATAACTTTGAAGATGCCATAATCCTTAGTGAGAGGTTAGTTAAAGATGATGTTTTAACTTCTGTACATATCGAGAAATTTGAATTGGAAGCTAGAGAAACTCGGTTAGGTAACGAAGATGTTACTCGGGATATTCCTAATATTAGTGAAGAAGCCTTAAGAAATTTAGATGATACCGGTATAATAAGAATAGGTGCAGAAGTTATGCCGGATGATATTTTAGTCGGTAGAGTTACTCCAAAAACAGAAAAAGAGCTTTCTCCGGAAGAAAGATTGCTTAGAGCAATCTTTGGAGAGAAGGCTGCTGATGTTAAAGATACTTCATTGCGAGTTCCGCCAGGAATTTATGGTGTAATAAGAAATGTTGAAGTTTTTCAAAGAAAAGATAGAGGGCGAAAATCTAAGAAAGAAAAAACAGAAGAATTAAGAAAAATAAAAGAAATTGAAAAATATTATGAAGAAGAAAGAGATTTATTAGAACAAGAGAAAATTAAACGACTGTGTTTAGTTTTAGGTAAGAGTGAGAAAAAAATAAAGCCGGCAGATTGGGAAGATAATGAAGAAGGAAAAGCAATATTTATTATATATGAAGAACGTATCGCGGAATTAGCTATAGAAAGAGAACTTGAAAGAGCTAAAATTAAGAAAGGGGATGAACTTCCTGCTGGTGTTATAAAAAGAGTAGTTGTTTTTGTTGCTATGAAAAGAAAAATATCGGAAGGGGATAAGCTTTCTGGACGGCATGGAAATAAAGGGGTAATTTCAAAAATTTTACCGGAAGAGGATATGCCTTTTTTAGAAGATGGTACACCGGTAGATATTATTTTAAATCCTTTAGGTGTACCTTCGCGAATGAATGTCGGACAGCTTTTGGAAATGCATACAGGTTGGGCGGCTAAAAAATTAAATACTAGGATAATGTCTCCGGTTTTTGATGGGGCGCGTGATCAAGATATTAAAGATTTGCTAAATAAATCAGGGCTTCCTGAGAGTGGGAAAGTTTCTCTTTATGATGGATATACAGGTAAGCCTTTTGCACAAAAAGCAGGTGTAGGTTATATGTATATATTAAAATTAAATCATATGATAGATGATAAAATTCATGCTAGAGCTATCGGACCATATTCTTTAATAACTCAACAACCTTTAGGAGGTAAAGCCCAATTTGGAGGTCAGCGTTTTGGAGAGATGGAAGTATGGGCTCTTGAAGCTTATGGCGCCGCATTTACTTTACAGGAAGTGTTAACTGTAAAAAGTGATGATGTCGAAGGACGGACACGTATCTATGAAGCAATTGTAAGGGGTGAACAGAAATTTCAGCCTTCAGTTCCAGAATCCTTTAATGTATTATTGAAGGAATTACAAGGCCTTTGTTTGGATGTAAGGGCAGAAAAGGAGAGTAAATGATAGATGAAGTAGCTTTTTTTGACCATATAAGTATAAAATTGGCTTCACCTGAGGTAATAGCGAATTGGTCTTCAGGGGAAATCAAAAAGGCTGAAACCCTGAATTATCGAACATTAAAACCTGAAAAGGATGGGCTTTTTTGCGAAAAGATATTTGGTCCGGCTAAAGATTGGGAATGCCATTGCGGTAAATTAAAAGGAATAAAATTTAAAGGAACAAAATGTGATCGTTGTGGCGTTGATATATCGCACTCTTCTGTTCGTAGACAACGGATGGGACATATTGATTTAGCTACTTCGGTAACTCATATATGGTTTTTTAAAGTTCTTTCATCTAGAATTGGAAATATTTTAGATTTAACGATTAAACAATTAGAGAAAGTAATTTATTATGAAGAGTATATAGTTATTGATCCTGGGAAAACTAATTTAAAGGTAACTCAGCTTTTAAATGAAGAAGCTTATTGTAAAGCAAAAGAGGAATTCGGAGATAACTTTACATCTGGTATTGGCGGGGCAGCAATAAAAGAACTCCTTAGAAATGTTGATTTAGATAAACTAAATAAAGAGATAAGAAAGAATATAGCAAAAGGAAAAGTAGGAGCTAATAAGAGGCATTTTAAAAGGTTGAAGATAGTTGAAGATCTTCGTCGTTCGGGTAATAAACCTGAATGGATGGTTTTAGATATCCTTCCAGTTATTCCTCCAGATTTAAGGCCGTTAGTTCCTTTGGAAGGTGGTCGTTTTGCTTCTTCAGATTTGAATGACCTTTACCGAAGAGTATTAAACAGAAATAATCGTTTAAAAAAGTTGATGGGATTGGGTGCTCCTGACATAATAATAAGGAATGAAAAAAGGATGCTTCAGGAGGCGGTGGATGCTGTAATTGAAAATGGACGTCATGGACGTCCGGTAGTTGGACCTCAAAATCGTCCATTAAAAAGCCTTTCTGATATGCTTAAGGGAAAACAAGGCCGGTTTCGTCAAAACCTATTAGGTAAAAGGGTAGATTATTCGGGTAGAAGCGTTATTGTTGTTGGTCCGAATTTGAAATTACATCAATGTGGAATACCTAAACAAATGGCATTGGAATTAGTTGAACCTTTTATTATAAAAAAGTTAAGAGAAAAGGGATTTGTGCATACTATTAAAGGTGCTCGCAGAATGGTAGAGAGAGCTAGAGTTGAAGTTTGGGATATCTTGGAAGAAGTAATTAAAGGACATCCGGTTTTACTTAATCGTGCGCCCACATTGCATCGTTTAAGTATTCAGGCTTTTTTTCCTGTGCTTGTTGAAGGTAAAGCCATTAAATTGCATCCGCTTGTTTGTGCCGCTTTTAATGCTGATTTTGATGGAGACCAAATGGCTGTTCATTTACCATTGTCTTTGGAAGCTCAAGTTGAAGCAAGATTGTTGATGCTTTCTGTTAATAATATTTTTTCACCTTCCGATGGTAGACCGGTTATTGCACCTAGTCAGGATATGATTATAGGGTGTAGATATTTAACGGCTGAAGAGGAAAATGTTAAAGGTCAAGGAATATTTTTTTCCAATAGCGATGAAGTTATTACGGCATATCAGGATGAAGAAGTTGAACTTAATGCTAAAATAAAATTAAGAATATATGAAAATGAGGAACGAAAAATTGTTGATACTACTGTTGGTAGGGTAATATTTAATGAAATTTTGCCTAAAGGTTTTAGATATGTTAATGAACCCCTGTCAAAAGGAGGTGTTTCAGATATCATAAGTGAATGTTATAAAAATTTTGGTCATGGAGCGGTAATTGCTCTTTTGGATGATATAAAAGATTTAGGTTTTGAATATGCTACTTTAGGAGGTATCAGTGTTGCTATTGGTGATTTACAGATTCCGTCTCAAAAACAGGAATGTGTTGATGATGCTAATGGTCAATTAGCTAAAGTTGAAGATCAATATCGAAAAGGTATTATTACGGAACGTGAAAGACATAATAAGATAATTGATGTTTGGACACGTACTACTGATAAAGTCGCGGATTTTGTTTTTAAGAATATGAGCAGATCTAATCCAATTTTTATGATGGCTGATTCAGGTGCTAGAGGTTCAAAACTTCAAGTTAGACAGTTAGCTGGAATGAGAGGCCTTATGGCTAAACCATCAGGAGAAATTATAGAAATACCGATTACCTCTAACTTTAAAGAAGGTTTGACAGTTTTAGAATATTTCATTTCAACTCATGGAGCAAGAAAAGGTTTAGCCGATACAGCGTTAAAAACTGCTGATGCGGGATATCTTACTCGAAGGTTAGTTGACGTTGCTCAGGAAGTTATAATTGTAGATGAAGATTGCAGAACTGTTAATGGTATAACAGTAGCAGAAATTGTAGAAGGCGAAGATGTTGTAGTATCTTTAAAAGAAAGAATTATAGGAAGAATTTGTTTAGATAATATTGTTGATCTAGTTAGTGATGAAATAATACTCAAATCCAGTGAACTTATTACTGAAGAGATAGCACATAAGATCGAACGGTTAGGTTTAGAAAAAATAAGAATAAGAAGTGTATTAACGTGTGAGTCAGAGAGGGGAGTTTGTATTAAGTGTTATGGTAAGAATTTGGCATCTCGCCGGTTAGTTGAGTTGGGAGAGGCTGTAGGTGTAATTGCGGCACAATCTATTGGTGAACCGGGAACTCAGTTGACCATGAGAACGTTTCATATTGGAGGAACTGCTTCAAGAGTGGCTGAACGTGCTTTTATAAAAACAAGAGAAGATGGTACTATTAAATATCATAATCTTAAAATTGCACAGAAAGGGAAATATTTTGTAGTTCTTAATAGAAATGGTATGGTAAGTGTTAATGATGATAGAGGTATAGAACTTCAGAGGAATCCTATTCCTCAAGGATCAACTATTCTTTTTGCCGATAACTCAAAGGTTGAACAAGGAAAAACTTTTGTGAGATGGGATCCATATTCTTCACCGATTCTTTCCGAAGTTAAGGGTAAAATTAAATACGAAGATATTATAGATAAAGTAACTATTCAGGAAGAACTGAATGCTACTACGGGGAGAAAAGAAAGAGTTGTTTTAGATTTCAAAAGTGATTATCATCCGCAGATAATAATACTTTCTGAAGCTGATGAAGTTTTAGGGATTTATCCTTTGCCTACAGGTGCTCATATAATGGTAGGGGCTGATGATAAAGTTGAGTCTGGAGATGTTATAGCTAAAACACCACGTTTGGTTGCTAAAACTAGAGATATTACTGGAGGGTTACCTCGAGTCGCGGAATTGTTTGAAGCTAGAAGGCCTAAGAATCCGGCTGTTATAACTGAAATAGATGGATTTGTTGAATTTTCTGAAGACAAGGGTGAAAGGAAAATAATTGTTCGCAGTTCAACCGGTATGGTACGAGATTATGCAATTCCAGTTGGAGCTCATCCTGTAGTTTATGGGGGAGATCAAATTTCCGCGGGACAGCAGCTTACCGAAGGTCCGACAGTATTGCAGGATATATTAAGTGTTTGCGGTGATAAAGTATTACAGGAACATTTAGTTAATGAAATTCAAGAAATTTATCGTTTACAAGGAGTAAGGATTAATGATAAGCATATTGAGGTGATTATTAGAGAAATGCTTAAGAAGGTGAAAATAGTTGATTCAGGTGATGGTGTATATTTACCTGGAGAGGCTGTTGATAAATGGGATTTTCGTAAAGAAAATGAAAAAATTATTAAGAAAGGAGGTAAGCCGGCTACAGCATCACCTTTACTTTTGGGTATTACAAAAGCATCTTTAAGTACTAAGAGTTTTATATCCGCAGCTAGTTTTCAGGAAACTACAAGGATATTAGCTGATGCGGCCACAGCAGGTAAAATAGATAAGCTGCAGGGGTTAAAAGAGAATGTGATAGTAGGTCATCTTATCCCTGCAGGTACTGGATTAAAAAAATATAGAGAAGTCGAGGTGGAAAAATGCCAACAATAGTTCAATTATTAAGAAAACCGCGTATATTGAAAAAGAAAAAAGGTAAAGCGCCGGCTTTACATAATTGTCCACAAAAACGGGGTGTTTGCGTACAAGTTAAAACTATGACACCGAAGAAGCCAAATTCCGCGTTGAGGAAGATTGCAAGGGTAAGATTGACAAATTCAGAAGAAGTTTCAGCCTATATTCCAGGTGAGGGCCATAATTTACAAGAGCATTCTATGGTTTTGGTTAGGGGCGGCAGAGTTAAAGATCTTCCTGGTGTAAGATATCATATTGTACGAGGTACTCTTGATTGTCAGGGGGTTCAGAACAGAAAAAGGTCACGCTCAAAGTATGGAGCGAAAAAACCAAAAGTTAAATAATTAGAAGTTTGGTTTTGATAGTATAAGTATAATTACGGTTTTTAGGAGGAATATAATGAGAAGAAGGAAAGCTCAAAAACGAGTAGTAAAGCCGGACCCTAGATTTGATTCAGAGATAGTTGGTCAGTTTATTAATATTATTATGGTTGACGGTAAAAAGAGTACTGCTCAAAAGATTATATATGACGCGTTAGATTTAGTGGCTGAAAAAGCAAATGAAGAGCCTTTAAAAGTTTTTTTTACCGCTTTAGAGAATGCCCGCCCAAGAATGGCTGTAAAACCCAGAAGAATAGGTGGAGCAACTTATCAGATTCCTTTAGAAGTGCCTAAGGATAAAGGGGTTACTATGGCTTTAAGATGGGTTAAAGATTTTGCTCTAAAGAAAAAGGGCAAACCAATGAAAATTAAACTTGCTGATGAATTAATGTATGCTTTTAAAAGGGAAGGTTCAGTAATTAAGAAAAGAGATGATACCCATAAAATGGCTGAGGCTAATAAAGCATTTGCTCATTTTAAATATTAAACTTGTTTAAAATTTTCAAAAAATAAAAGAGTATTTAAAGTGAAAGGTCTAACTACTTTAGAAATGAATCCAAGATTGAATATTATAAGAAATATAGGTTTTATAGCTCATATTGATGCTGGTAAAACTACGACTACTGAAAGGATATTATTTTATTCAGGAAAAACATATAAAATCGGCGAAGTTCATGAAGGCACTACAACAACTGATTGGATGGATCAGGAAAAAGAAAGAGGAATAACCATAACAAGCGCGGCAACTCATTGTAAATGGAAGGACTTTCAAATAAATATTATTGATACTCCCGGGCATATAGATTTTACGGTAGAAGTTGAACGGTCTTTAAAAGTTTTAGATGGTGTGGTCGTCATATTTTGCGGAGTTGGAGGAGTTGAGCCTCAATCTGAAACAGTATGGCATCAAGCCGATAAATATAAGGTTCCAAGAATTGCTTTTATCAATAAAATGGATAGACCTGGTGCTGATTTTTTCACGGTTGTAGATGAAATGAAAGATAAACTGCAAATGGTGGTCGCACCTATTCAAATACCGATTTTCGAAAAGGATGAGTTTATTGGAATGATAGATTTGATTAGAAATAAGTTTATAACCTATGAAGATAAACTTGGTGAAAAAATAATTGAGAAAAGTATACCGGAAGATTTTAAATTAAATGCATCAAAATATAGAGATAACTTATTAGAGAAATTATCTGAATTAGATGATCTATTTATGCATAAAGTTATTGAGAATGCTGAAATAAGTGAAGAAGAAATTAATTTTACTATTAGAAAATATGTTATATTGAACAAATTTGTTCCTGTATTATGCGGTTCTTCCCTTAGGAATAAAGGAGTACAAAAGTTATTAGATGCAATAGGTAATTATTTACCTTATCCCTCAGAAGTTAATGGTGAGGAGATTGCAGGGTTGTTTGATGAAAAAAGTCAAAAAGATGGTTCGCCTTTATCTTTATGTTCTATATGTTTTAAGGTGTTTACCGACCCTTTTGTAGGTAAACTGTTTTATACCAGGATATATTCTGGAAAGATTAGTACTTCGTCTCAGATATTTAATTCATCAAAACAACAAAAAGAAAAAGTCACTAAAATTTTAAGAATGCACGCTAATAAACAAGAAGTAATAAATGAAGCTAAAGCCGGAGATATTGTTTGTTTAGTAGGATTAAAAAATACTACTACCGGAGACACACTATGTGAAAGTAATAATCAGGTACTTATCGAAGAAATAAAATTTCCTGAACCGGTAGTTGCATTAGCAATTGAACCTAAAACTCAATCCGATCAAGATAAACTTTTTGTAGCTTTAACAAAATTATCAGAAGAAGATCCTTCTTTTAAAGTTGCTTATAATAAAGAAACAGGACAAAATATAATTTCTGGTATGGGTCAGCTTCATTTAGAGATAATGGTAGATAGATTGATAAGAGAATTTAATGTAAAAGCGAAAGTTGGAAAACCTCAAGTTGCCTATAAAGAAACAATAACCAAGAAGATTGAATCGGTTGGGAAATTTATACAACAAACCGGGGCAAGAGGACAATATGGACATGTAGTACTTTTAATGGAACCATTGGGCAAAGGTAAAGGTATAATTTTTGAAAATAAGATAAAATCAGGAGTAATTCCTAAAGAATATGTGCCTGCGGTGAAAGAAGGTGTTGAAGAATCTTCCTGCAGCGGTATATTAGGCGGCTATCCTTTGGTAGATATAAGGATTAGTTTAATAGATGGTTCTTATCATGATGTTGATTCTTCGGAGTTAGCATTTAAGGTGGCGGCTGAGATGGCTGTAAGGGATGGTTTAAGAAAGGGTAGATCTGTCTTGTTAGAACCTATAATGGACTTAGAAGTCAGTTCACCTTCAGAGTTTATTAGTCAGGTTATTGGTGATTTAAATTCACGCCGGGCAAAGATATCTTCTATAAAAGAACGCAAAGTTTTAAGGTTAGTTAAGGCTGATGTGCCTTTATCAGAAGTATTTAATTATGCGGACGCGTTAAGAAGCTTGACACAAGGTAGAGCTTCTTATACAATAGAGCCTTCTTATTATGAGAAGGTTCCAGATGAGTTAATAATAAAGATATTAGGAACATAATTGGACAAGGAGGTGTAGAGTGGGAAAAGAAAAATTTATAAGAAATAAAACCCATCTGAATATTGGTACTATCGGACACGTTGATCATGGTAAAACAACACTTACTGCTGCAATAACTCAGGTTTTATCATCTCGGGGAGGAGCCAAAGCTCTTAAATTTGAAGATATAGATAAAGCGCCTGAAGAAAGAGAAAGAGGTGTTACAATCAATATCGCCCACGTTGAATATGAGACATCTAATCGGCATTATGCTCATATTGATTGTCCAGGACACGCTGATTATATTAAAAATATGATTACTGGTGCCGCACAAATGGATGGAGCTATTTTAGTTGTAGCTGCAACTGATGGACCAATGCCTCAGACTAGAGAACATATCCTTTTAGCAAGACAGGTAAATGTACCTTCCTTGGTTGTGTTTGTTAATAAAGTTGACCAAATGGATGATCCAGAATTAGTTGAATTAGTAGAAGAGGAAATAAGAGATTTGCTAACTAAATATGAATTTCCTGGAAAAGATACGCCTATTGTTAAAGGTTCAGCTTTAAAGGCTTTAGAATGTTCTTGTGGAAAAGATGACTGTCCAAATTGTAAGCCAATATTGGAATTGATGCAAGCAGTAGATGATTTTATTCCTTCACCAAAGAGAGAAGTGGATAAGCCTTTCTTAATGGCAGTTGAAGATGTTTTTTCTATTTCCGGTCGTGGTACTGTTGTTACCGGAAGAATTGAAAGAGGAAAAGTTAAAGTTGGTGAAGAAATAGAAGTTGTAGG
>JAGLSE010000055.1 GCA_023135905.1 Candidatus Omnitrophota bacterium | reverse complement strand
TTTTTTAATTGTAGATACCATTAATAAATATAATTGAAGGAAGACAAAAGGGAAAAATGAAGAAAGGAAGAAAAAGTAGGTCAGAGAATGAAGACTGGAGAACGAAAGAATTTTAAGGGTGCGAGGATAAGTTCATAAGTTTGTTTAGAAAAGTAACTGGTGGTAGGATGCAAGATTTAGGTAAAAGATAAGGCAAAAAAGTATCAACGTAGCGATGTAACGACGTATAGACGTGAAAAGAAGCTCTTAGGGTAAAGAGGAAGAGTTAATTGGTAAATGGATAAATTGTTAATCGGGTGAAAAAATACCCCATACTGTCTGTCAGAGACGTTGCCCTACCTAACGGCAGGTAAACGTTAGGCAGGCTGGGATCTAAAAAAGATACATTAATAAATATTTTCATTGTTATTGTAGGATTTTTGATATAATCAAATATATAGTATTTAATTAATAGTATTGAGGAGGAATATATGAAAAAGATTTTATTGATTTTATTAGGTGTTGTTATACTGTTTGGGTTTATGTTCGCAGGTAGTTATAATGGATTAGTAACTCTCCAAGAAGGCGTAAAGGAAAAATGGGCGCAGGTTGAAAATGTTTATCAACGTCGATTGGATTTAATACCTAATCTGATATCAACTGTAAAAGGATATGCTAATCATGAAAAAGAAACATTAAATTCTGTTGTTGAAGCTCGTAGTAAAGCTATGCAGACTAAATTAGATGTAGGAGCTTTAACCGATAATGCTAAATTTGAAGCTTTTTCTAAAGCTCAAAATCAGCTTTCTTCGGTTTTATCGAGACTTATGGTAGTTGTAGAGAGATATCCTGATTTGAAAGCTAATCAAAATTTTCTTGCATTACAAAGTCAGCTTGAGGGGTCAGAAAATAGAATTACTGTGGAACGTAAACGGTTTAATGAAGCAGTGAGAGCATTTAATACAAAGATTCAAAGATTTCCTACTAATATGTTGGCCGGAATGTTTGGATTTGAAAAAGTTAATTATTTTGAATCAGTTCCTGAAGCTGCAACAGTACCAAAAGTTGAATTTTAATTTAAGAGAAAACATTTATTATGAAAAAAAAAGTTAGTATAATAATTTCAATAATTTTATTTTTCGGTGTAACCCTATGTTACTCTGCTTTTAAAATACCTAGTTCCCCAACTAATTATGTGAATGATTATGCGGGTGTTTTGAAATCTTCTCAAGAACAGTCTTTAAATAAGATGTTGAATAATTATGAATTAAAGACTACAAATCAGTTGTTTATTGCGACATTTAAGAGTCTTAATGGAGAAAATCTTGAAGATTTGTCTATTCGTATTGCTGAACGTTGGAAACCCGGCATAAAAGATAAGGATAATGGGGTTCTATTGTTAATATTTAAAGAAGACAGAAAAATGCGTATTGAGGTAGGATATGGGTTAGAACATACTTTGACAGACGCCTTATCTCAGGCAGTTATAATAAATGAAATAAGACCGGAGTTTATAAAAGGAGATTATTATTCCGGTATTAATAAGGGAACTATTCAAATTATAAAAATTTTGTCAGGGCAAATTTCGAAAGAGGATTTGGGTAGGTATTCTGAGAAAACAACCGTTAAGAAAGGTAACGGCATTTTTTCTTTTATAATTTTAATAATAATGATTATTTTTTTTATAAGGCATCCATTTTTGGCTTTACTTTTGTTTAGTGGAGGGTTTTCATCGGGTGGTCGTTATGGAGGTGGTGGTTCTTTTGGCGGCGGTGGTGGTTCTTTTGGCGGCGGCGGCGCGTCAGGAGGATGGTAGAGAGCAATGAATTTTGTTTAAGATAAATTTTTGTTAGGTAAAGGAGAATAAATGGATAGAGTTTTACATCCTAAAAAATTTTTTAATTCCGAAGAAGAAAAAAAAATAATTGAGGCGATACAAGCAGCTGAGAAAGCTACTTCCGGAGAAATAAGGGTTCATCTTACTAAAGAGATTAAAACTGATCCCCTAAAAGAGGCAATTAGGATTTTTAAAATTTTAAAGATGGATAAAACTCAACAGAGTAACGGTTGTTTAGTTCTTATTGGTTTAAAAAATAAAAAGATTGTTGTTATAGGAGATAAGGGTATTAATGACTTGGTGGAAAATAATTTTTGGGATGATGTTATCAATAATATGGTGAAAAATTTTAAAAAACAGTGTTATGTTGAAGGGTTAGTGAAGTCAATCTTAATGATAGGAGATAAACTGAAAAAATTTTTCCCATATACCGCGGATGATATAAATGAGTTGTCTGATACTATTAGTAAAGAAAATTTATAGGAATCTATTGCCATAGATATAATTTTAGAAAAAGGAGGAATTTATGTATAAATTAAAAGTTTTTTTTGTTTTTTTATTAGGTTTATCAGTTTCTATAGCAGGGTGTGCCAGGGTATCAGTGAAACGTATGGAAACTGATAAAATCGTCGATGTTAGCGGTTCATGGAATGATACAGATTCAAGGCTTGTTGCCGAAGAAATGATTAGCGATTGTTTAAAAAGGCCTTGGTTAAATAAATTTAATGAAATAAATAATGCTGACCCGGTTATTATTGTCGGAACTATTATTAACAGAAGTCATGAACATATAAATTCCCGGTTATTTACTAAGAATTTAGAGAAAAGTTTGCTTAATTCCGGACTGATTAAATTTGTTGCATCTAGAACTGAAAGAAAAGATATAAGAGAAGAAAGAGATTCTCAACAAGAAGGTTATACACAAAAAGAAACTGTTACTTCTATAGGTAATGAGACCGGAGCTGACTATATGCTTAAGGGAAGTATAAATTCTGTTAAAGACGAGATAAAAGGTAAGTATGTTATTTTATATCAAGTAAACCTTGAATTAATAGATTTAGGGACTAATCAGAAGGTTTGGATAGGGCAAAAAGAGATTAAAAAACAAGTAAAAAAAAGTAAATTTTCTTTGTAACTTGTAAAATGGGACCGTTAAAAAAAACAACAGTCCCAAAATATAAGATTTTACCAAAACCGCGATTTCCTGTATATTCTTTTACAGGAGTTTAATATTTTTTTATAAAATGAGAAATATTTTGTTAAAATTTATAAAACTGCCATTTTATTTTTTATTTATTTTAATTACTTCATCATGTGTCACTGCTCAAAAATTTCAGCATGGTGTTGATAATATGGTGGTTACGTCAAATTATAGTAAAGCTCTTCAAATATTGAATAGTAAACCGAATGTTTATGGTAAAAAAAATAAATTATTATATCTGTTGGATAAAGGATACGTTCTCCATTTATCTGAACGTTTTAATGAAAGTGTCTATACTTTAGCCAATGGGAAAAAAGTTTTTGATGAATTATATACAAAATCATTAAGTAATATAGCGTCTACTTGGATATTAAATGATTATGCCGCACCGTATCGAGGGGAAGATTTTGAATCTGTTTTGATAAATATTTTCCAATCTTTAAATTATTTAATGCTTGGGAAATACGAAGATTCATTGGTTGAGGCTCGGGAAGTTGATTCGAAATTAAAAGCGATAAATTTGCAGTATAAATCCGGTCAAAAAAATGTTTATAAAGAAGATGCTTTTGCACGTTTGCTTATGGGTATCCTCTATGAAATAAGTAATACTCCCGCTGATTTTAACGATGCATTTATTTCCTATGAAAAAGCTTTCGAAATTTATAAAAATGAATATTCCCAGAATTATAATTTGAGTATCCCGGAAATATTAAAAGAGAATTTATTAACTACCGCTGATTATATGGGTACTAGTGAGTTTAATCAGTATAGAAAATTATTTGAAGAAACAAATTTTATAAGTTTAAAAGCAAAGAACAGCAAAGCAGAGGTTTATCTTATCCAATATAATGGTATTTCTCCAATTAAGGTTGAGAGTTTTTTACCTGTACCATTACCGGACGGATATATTATAAAAATCGCGTTTCCTAAATATCAGAAAAGATATTATGGGGCGGCCCGGTCATTATTTTTGGCACAAAACTTTCGGGGTGATACTTTTGAGACTTATACCGAAACAGGAGAAGATATTGGAGCTATAGCTATAAAAAATTTAGAATCGAGAAGAGTTAGAACCATAGCTAAATCTATAGCCCGTTCTGCAGGACGATATATAATTGAAAGAAAACAGGAGGAGACTATAAGAAAGAAACATGGAAGTGATACTGCGGGATTGTTTAAATTTCTTAGTAATATGTTTAATTTGTTTGTTGAAAGAGCAGACCTTAGATGTTGGAAAACATTACCAGATGAAATAAGAATAGCCAGGCTGATACTCGATCCTGGGAAGTATGATTTTGGTGTTAAAAATTTTAATTCAGAAGGCCGTTATTTAGGAGAATTTGATCTAGGTAAAATTAGTCTATCTGCTGGTGAAAAAAAGTTTTATTTAATACATACAGTAAGATGAAAAAAAAGGATAAATATGAAAAATAAAATTTTAAGTTTAATAGTGAATTTAAATATTTTTTTGTTAATTTTTGGAGGTGCGATAGTGAATGCGGATACTACTAAAAATAATAACGAATACAAACTTATTCCTAGAGATATACTTTTTGGGAATCCGGTTAAAACCAGTCCAAAATTATCACCGGATGGAAAAAAAATGGCTTATCTGGCTCCGTCGGAAGAAGTTTTAAATGTTTGGGTTAAAACTATTGGTGAGGATAATGATAAGATGGTAACCAATGATACTAATAGAGGCATACGCCGCTATTTTTGGTCAGAAGATTCCGAGTATATATTTTATCTTCAGGATATCGGCGGCGATGAAAATTGGCGATTATATAGTGTTGATTTAAAAACAGATAAAATAAAGGATTTAACTCCTTTTGATAATGTGCAAGTTAGGATTGAAGATCATAATAAGTTTCATCCTCAAAAAATGCTTATTGGAATGAATAAAGAAGATCCTAAAGTCCATGATGTTTATAATTTGCATATAAAAACCGGAAGAATCACTCTTGTAGCTAAGAACCCTGGTAATATTTCATCATGGGTAGCGGATATTGACTTAAAAGTTCGGGGTGCTATGGTTTCAAATCCGGATGGAAGTTCAGACCTTTTATTACGAAAAGATGAGCATAGTGAGTGGAAAAAAACAATATCATGGGGTTTTGATGATACTTTAAGCAGCGGACCTGTAAGTTTTACAAAAGATGGGAAATCTTTATATCTTTTTGATTCCCGTAATTCTGATATATCAGCTTTGGTAAAGTTTGAGATAGAAACTGGTAATATTGAAGTAATCGCAAAAGATTCTTATTATGATATAGGTAATATTTTGATTAATTCGGATACTTATGAAGTTCAAGCTGTTTCTTTTACTAAAGAACGAAATGAATGGTTAGTTCTTGACGAAAATTTAAAAGATGATTTTGAAAATGTGAGCAAGTTGTCAGAAGGTGATTATTTTATTTATGATAGAGATAATGAAGATAAAAATTGGCTTATAGGCATTACTGTTGATAATGGGCCGGTTAGTTTTTATTCTTATAGCCGAGATAAAAAAAAGGGAGAACTTCTTTTTTATAATAAACCGGATTTAAAAAATTATGAAATGTCTTTTATGGAACCGATTTCTTTTAAATCTCGAGACGGTCTTACAATTCATGGATATATTACATATCCTAAGGGAGAGAACAGAAAAAAGTTACCTGTAGTTTTGAATGTTCACGGAGGTCCCTGGGTGAGAGATACTTGGGGTTTTGATCCTGAATCTCAATGGCTTGCTGACCGAGGATATGCCTGTGTCCAAGTGAATTATCGAGGATCGAGCGGATACGGAAAAAAATTCCTTAATGCCGGCAACAAAGAGTGGGGCGGGAAGATGCATGATGATCTTGTTGATACGGTGGATTGGTTAATTAAACAGGGTATAGCTGAGCCAGACAAGATATGTATCTATGGCGGTTCATACGGCGGATATGCCGCATTAGTTGGCGCAACATTTACTCCGGATGTATTTAGCTGCGCAGTTTCTATAGTGGGTCCTAGTAATCTGATAACTTTTATAGATACTATACCTCCATATTGGTCTACATTTCGTTCTATAATGTATAAAAAAGTAGGAAACCCTGAAACCGAAGAAGAATTTTTGAAATTAAGGTCACCGTTATTTAAGGTTCAGAATATAAAAATACCTATGCTTATAGCTCAAGGAGCAAATGATCCCAGAGTAAATCAAGATGAATCAGAACAAATAGTTGCTGAGATGAAACGCAGAAATATAGAGCATGAATATTTACTTTTTCCTGATGAAGGCCATGGATTTGCAAAACCGGAAAATCGTTTAAAGTTCTTTGAGGCAGCCGAAAAATTTTTAGCAAAACATTTGGGAGGAAGGAGTGAGTAAAAAATAAGCTCTTAGTACTTAGGGAAGAAAAAACTAAAAAAAAGGGGGAATCACACGAAGGGTTTGAAATATTAGTTTTCATGTTTTAAATTTGTTTAAACCGCTTTTTTTAAAAAACAGCTTAAAAATTCAAAACAAGTTTTAATTTTGTAACCTGCCTTTAAAAAATAAGTGCTAGCCTTCAGCTAACATGAAAACAAGTATTTTAAAATAAACAAACAAGTTAATAGGTAGGATTGAAGGAAGACAAGAAACGTAAAGACGTAGCGATGTAACGAGGTTAAGAAGAAGCTCTTAGCTCATGCCTGCCTGCCTACCGGTAGGCAGGGTACTTAGTACTTAAGGGGAGAAAAAACACTAAGGAAAAAGGTTAAAGGAAAAGTAGAGAGAAGTCCAGAAGTCAGAGGTCAGAAAACCGGAGACCGAGAAATAAACGAAAGACGAGAGACGAATCGCTTCGCTCTGACGAGGGACGCGGGAAGAAAGAGGTTCGAGGGCAGGAGAAGTGAGAGACGTAAAGAAAAAGCTTTCAGGAAAAAGAATAACAGAAAAGTTATTTGCGGTTGAGGGTTAATATTATGAAGCCTGTATCTGCTTAGGTGCCGGGACGGTTATAAATTCAAATCCCCCTAACCCCCTTTTTCAAAGGGGGAAAGAGGAGAAAGAAGAAAATGGAGAATAAAAAATATAAAGGGAAATATAAAAGAAATAAGTAAGCATGTCCCCCCTTTGAAAAAGGGGGCTAGGGGGATTTAAATTCAGGGTGTTAAAATATAAGGCTAATTTGAAGTCAAGAGCCCAGCGATTGCGCAAAGAAATGACGGATAGCGAAAGGATGTTATGGTCAAGGTTGCGAGGTAAACAAATTTTGGAGGTTCAGTTTTATCGTCAAAAATCAATTGGGAATTATATTGTCGATTTTTATGCGTCGAAAGCAACGATTGTTATTGAAGTTGATGGATCGCAGCATATGAATGATGATAATGAAGAGAAAGATAGGAAAAGGGATATGTATTTGAAGGATCAAGGGTTGGAAGTGTTACGGTTTAATAATTTACAGGTTTTACAAGAAATAGATTCTGTAATGGAAGTTATTTATAAGACAGTGGAAGGACGGTTATAATTCAAATCCCCCTTCCCCCCTTTTTCAAAGGGGGGAAAAAGAGGAATGACAAAAGGGGGAGGTATGCATGATATTAGGGGAGTTAATAATGATAAGAAAAATATTTAGAAAGGGTAAGTAAAGATGGCTTTGAAAGAAGGTAGAATGTTTATGGGGCGAATGGATTTTGAATCGGATTTATTATTATCGCTCACAGAATTATGTAAAAAAGAAAAGATTAAATTAGGTGTATTTTCAGTTATTGGGGCTTTAACGAGTGTTAGATTAGGTTATTATCATCAAGATGAAAAGAAATATGTTGATTGTGTTAATTTAAATAAAAAACTCGAAATTTCTTCTTGCATGGGAAACGTTTCACTTACTAAGGAATTAGAAATATTTGTTCATGCTCATATTACATTAGCTGATCATCAAGGGAAATGTTATGGCGGACATCTTATGCCGGGATCAGCTATTTTTGCCGCTGAATATTATATTAAAGAAATAGTCGGGGATGAATATGTTAGAAAATATGATTCAGAAACCGGATTGAATCTTTGGTAATGAATTGTAGTTTAGAAAAGTTATAAGTTTCGCTTGCGAGAAATGTCATATTCTCATTAGCGTTTGCGTCATAAATTCAGCTAACGCAGAATGTGATATGAAACAGGGGGCCGGCGATAATTTCATAAGTTTGTTGAACAGAACGACACCTCATTAGATTAATTAATTTTATTTGAAAATTTAGAAAAGGTTGATTCAACCCTGTATTTGTCATGTTCATGCAACAATACAAATATGTAGGGGCTTGATTCATCAAACCCGTGATAAATAAATTAACAAATTACAGAATAATATTGATAATCACAATACGGATCAAAATATAGCAGGCATGATAAATCATGCCCCTACGATTTGGATATTGATGACATATAATAAAACAACATTGGGAAAATTTTACGTTATTTCAAGGCACGCGCGTCAAAAGTCATACATAATTTTAATGCGGATAATTTTAAATGGCAACGAACGTTTTACGACCGCATTATTCGTACAACCGATTCATTGCAAAATATTCAGGAATATATTGTAAATAACCTTGCAAATTGGGAATTGGACGAAAATAATATTAAAAATTATTCTGTAAAGGACCAGGCAGGCCTGGCCCCTGCAATAATCCTTTGATAAAATATAATTGGATAAAATAAATAAAACATAACAATTCCATTAACCTGCCTTTTTCTGCGGCTTCGTTGCTTCAAAACAAAAGGCAGGTGATTTTTATGTTATCTGAAAAAATAAAGAAAATAGGGGGACGTTGATAAGTTCATAAGTTTGTTGAAGAAAACAAAACGTCATTTGATTAATTGAAACAGAACGAAACTTTCTCTGATCAATCAATTCTATTTAAACAACCACTAAACCTTAATCCAACTCTGCATTTATATTTTCTTTTTCTTCATAGGGCAATTGTTATAAAATAAATCATTGGTAAAATTGCTGAGGATCAAATCGCGTTGTTTTCTTTAACTTTTTCGAGATACAAATTTAAGCACATAGTTTCAATATCAATTAAATTGTTAAAGGTGTTTTCAAGTGAATATTTGTCTGCAATAAAAAGACCGTGACCATAGACTATAACCCCTCGTTTATTTTTTATTGCTGGCGGTAAAGTGCGGTAGAGACCGAAAATACCGGTTCCAACTTCCCCAGAAACAATAGGTATATCTTTAGCATACCGTTTTTCTGGACACTTAATATGACATTGGCCTTTGAATTTGCAGTTATTTTTTCGGCATAATAGGGACATTATAACGCAAAATTTAGGATGTCCGTGTAATATCGCTTTATTTTTAGTGTTTAAATAAATATCTTTATGAGCCGAAAACTCACTGGACGCGGTAATTGCAGCACAAGAGCTTTGGTTAATAGGACATTTATCAATGCACCCGATGAGTTCATCTAAAGAACTGCCAGTTTGGCTTATATATATAGATTTTTTTAGTTTATATGAAATATTTCCAAAAAAAGAGTCAACCATTAGGCAATCTACAGTTAGTTTTCCAGTTTTTATTATAGATTTTATAACTTCATCTTCCTTTTTTAACGATATATTATTTGTTGAGGAGACTTTTTTTATTTTTGATATAAAATTTTTATAATAATCAATTGTTTGGTTAAAAATTGTTTTCTGTTGTTCATTGATATTGTTTGATGTTATTGAATAATAATAATCATCAAAAAACTTAACAAATAAGGCAAAACAAACCGAACTATATACAATGAAAGTTTGTTCTGGACTGATTGTTCCTATGGTAATTATTCCATGTTTAGGAATAATAACACTTTTTCTGTTTTTTAAGATTTTAATTATTGAATTTGCTTCAAACTTTAAAGATACGGGGATATCATGAAGAAAGGTCCTTGTCTCGCAATCTTTGGGATGTATAGTTAATTCATTAGCTTTAAATGACAAGTAATTCAATATAGAAAAATAAGGTTCAGCGGGTTCAGCAAAAAGGATAGATGTAATATTTAAACTATTAATAACTTTTTCTAAAATTTTACGGGAAGGATCTTTTTTATTCCATATCAACTCAACCTCTAACCCGCCAATAAGAGGAGATCCTTCATTACAAAGACCATGTTCAACAAGCTTTTTAGAGTATTTTTTTATTAATCTTTCCATTCTATACCTAATTTTTCTGTTTCTTTTTTTGTCGGAAGACCGTTTTTATCTAATCCCCTTATTTTATAATAGTCTTTTAGGCATTTTAGAAAGTCTTTTCTTTTTAAAGGTTTAATTTTTGATTCAATGGTGCTTGTCCCAGGATTTTTAAAAAAACGCTTAGGCAAATCGTTATCTTTTGATGTAAACCCGTTCAAAGCGTTCATTGTATATTCGTTATAATAAATCCGTTCACCTTTTTTTAATAAATCTTGAGCTGTAGTTTTTATTCCAGTTACCGCATAAAAGACTTGCGCGTATTCTTCTAATGTTGCGGCAAAAAATAAAAATTTACAGGTTGTAAGAGAATCAATTACTGCGTTTAAATCCTCACTTATTTTAATAATCCTGGCTTTCCCGTTGAAAGTAAATCTATCTGTGGCGACTGGTTTTCTAAGTATCTCATGGGATATGGGGTAAGCACGTAAATGACAGCCACTACGGGTCGAAGTAGCATAAGATAGAGCCATACCATAGGCACCTCTGGGGTCATATGCCGGCAACTCTTGTTTTTTTACGGTCATAGCAGCCTCTTCTTGACCTTTAAGTTCCGCGTAACGATAAGAACCTAGCTTTAATTCTTTACCGATTCCTTTGCTTAGAGCTATATCATAAAGCAAAGAAAGGACTTTTCCTTTAGTAATGATTTTTTCTTTTATTTCGCTATAGCAGGCAAGAGTAGCGGCAGCAGAGATAGTATCCATACCCATTTCATTACATATATTATTCGCTTTAACTACAGTATCTAAATCTTTATTACCGATAAGAGCGGTAAAATGTGACATGGTTTCAAATTCCGGCAATATTTCATTGTTTTTGCCTATTTTTTTACATAAAATATGACACCCCGGGCAGCCTGTTTTTTTTGGCTCGTATTTGTTTTTGTATTGATAGGCATTTAATTTTGGGGCATAATTAAATTTTGTCGCTTTAAAATTATCGGTAGGCATCATGTTTCTTGAATCCATCAGGTCATATAAAGCTCCTGTACCATAATTAGATATGCCTAATTCTCCGAGTAATATCGGAGAAGCCGCAGTTAAACGAAAAATTTTTTCTCTGGCTTTTCGAAGTTCATTTATATCAAAAACTGAAGTTTTACCTGTACCTTTAACCTTTATATATTTTATGTTTTTATTGGCCATAACTAATCCTAATCCGCCGCGTCCGGCAAAATGATGGCTGTCTAATACGATATTACTAAACAAAACACCATTTTCTGCGGCCGGACCAATTATGGCTGTCGAACTATTTTTTTCAAACTTTGAAATAACTTCAGATATAGTTGAGCCTTTTAAATTGGAAGCGTCAATAAAATTTATAGACGAATCAATTATTTCTATACCGATCATGTTTTGGCTTTTACCTGTAATTATTAAACCATCCCAACCGGCTTTTTTTATTTGTCCGCCTAAAGTCCCTCCGACGGAAGAATCACATAGAGTCCCTGTTAAAGGAGATCGGGACATAATTGTCATTCTGCCTGAAGTAGGGGATGGTGTATCAGTCAAAGGGCCGGTAAAAAATAGAAGCCGCATTTTTTCGGAATCCCAAGGTTCTTTTATGACTTCTTTAAGGTAGTATCCCGCTAATCCTCGACCCCCAATATATTCATCATAGATGTTTTGATTAGGAGTTAATGTCGTATATTGTTTTTTTGATAGATCTAAACAAAGTATTTTACCTGTCCATCCAAACATAACAATATTGTAATTACCGTAATTATAGTGTCAAGAAGAATAACAAAAATAGTATACAACCAAAGTTATAATGTCCGAAATGAATGGCTCAGAGTTTTGCGGTTAAATAAAATCAATAGACCTTAATTTTGAAGTGATAATCTTTTCAGGTGCTCCTACGGAAATATTTAGACATAGACAAGAATTTATTGAGACTGGGATAGTTAAAATACTTTGTAAACCATTCAGGGATTGTTGCAAAAAGCAACAATTCCTGATTACACAGATTAATTATTGATTACAAAGATTGAAAACATTGACTTTTTCATCGGTGTAATCATTTTTTAATCGTTGAAATCAGGCGCTGATACTATTATGCAACAGCACCATTATTTAAAGATGAGATACTGAATATTACAGAAATGGTATTAAATGAGAAAAATGGTTTATGTAAATAACTTTAATTTTACAACTATAAGGCTATAATAAAATTATTACTTAAATATCACAAATAATAAATCGGCTCTTCCTTTAGTGCTAATCCTTGAAGAATTAACTTTTTAAAATGAGTTATACTGTTATAATAATTTTGTAAAATTTAAGGATAAAAGAATAATATTTAATATATTTTGGAGGTTTTCATGAAGGTGTATATAAAACTTATAAAGTTGTTTCCGCTTTTTTTTATTTTATTCCCTTTTTTTGTTAACGCGCAAATACAAAATATAACTCCATCGGCACAAAATGAAGAAATTTTACAAGAAACAGTTGAAGATATTAAAACTCAAGCAGAAGTAGTAAAGAAAAAAGCTGAAATTCAAGAAAAGGCATTAGAAATCGAAAAAAAGGATGCTGAATTAAAACTTCAAGAAGCAGAAATAGCTAAAAAAGAAGAAGCAATTGTTCACGAAACTACAAAGAGTAAATTAAAGCTTAAAGCTGCGGCTGAAACTGTTAAGAAAAAGGAAGAAGAAGCTCAAGCCGCTGTAGCAAAGGTAAAAAGTTCCGAAGAAATATTAGAATCATCTCAAGAAACGGTAAGGCTTTTAGAAGAAGTACTAAATTTGGAGCAGAAAAAAGTTGATAAAGTAGAAGCGGAAGCAGAAAGGGAAATTAAAAAAAGGAAAAAAATGTTTTATTCAAGATTACTTTATACCGGTGTCATTATATTGACAGGATATTTGTTAATTTTTTTCTTAGTAAGCGTTATTAATCGAAGAATAAAAGACCTCAAAGTGAAACATGTTATGAGGAAGAATGTTACGTATTCTGTAAATTTTTTAATTCTAGTAATGATTGTTTTTTTGTGGCTGCAAAATTTAAGTTCAATCGCTATAATCTTTAGTGTAATTGGAGCCGGTGTCGCGTTAGCTTTACAGGAAGCTATTCTTTGTATAGCCGGTTGGTTTCTTTTAATTGCACGAAAGCCTTTTGATGTCGGGGACCGCATTGAGTTTGGCGGTATTAAAGGAGACGTAATAGATATTCGTCTTTTTCAAATTTCTTTACTTGAGATTGGTAATTGGGTTGAAGCTGACCAGAGTACAGGGCGTATAGTAAATATTCCGAACAGTGCAATATTTAAAAAAGAGAATTATAATTATACTAGCGGTTTTGAGTTTATATGGAATGAAATAAAAATTTTAGTTACCTTTGAAAGTGATTTGATAGTTGCCGAAAAAATTATTTTAAAATACGCAAATGAACATTCGGAAGAAATGGAGGATAAAGTTCGGCGTAAAATAAATCGTATGTCGCGCAAATATATGATACATTATGAGAAGTTTAGACCTATTGTTTATATAAAAATTAAAGATAGTGGGGTGGAATTATCACTTAGATATTTAACAGATGCAAAACAAAGACGTACAACAGAGGATGCTTTATCACGAAAAATTTTATGCGATTTTTCAAAAGAAGATAAAGTTAATTTTGCCTATACTACTTATCGGATTGTAAAATAGTTTTATTTCGAGTTTTTAATCCTATTATTTTAAAGTTTGAATTAATATATTTGTAAAACATATAAATGAAAAGTTAATATGAAAAAATTTGATTATTTTATTGGTGTAATCGCTGTAATTGCTTTTTTTCTTTTAATGGCTGAATTGAGTTCATATTTCAGCGCATATACACATATTTTTCGTATGATTAATCTTACGATATTATGCGTATTTATTTTGGATTTAATTTTACGGTTATTTATCAGTAAAAATAAAATTAAATTTATAAAGAAAAATCCGATTGATTTTATAGTTTTTATCCCTCTAATTCAATTTTTCTATTCATTTGAAAATACTCCATTTTTTGTTATTGTTTGGCAGGTTGTCATAGTTACAATACTCATTTCACGTTTACGAAAAGTCAATAAATTATTTTCTCTGTTAAGGTTACAGCCTACACAATTAATGGTATCCAGTTTTATTTTTGCTATTGGGGTTGGAACAATTTTACTTATGCTTCCGGCCGCAACTGTTTCCGGAGAAAAAACATCATTAATAAATGCGGCATTTACCGCGACTTCAGCTACTTGTGTGACAGGCCTTATAGTTAAGGACACAGCTACTTATTTTAGTTTGTTCGGACAAATGGTTATACTCGCTCTTATACAAATCGGCGGTTTAGGGATTATGACTTTTTCAGTATCCTTATCAATTTTATTAAAAAAACGTATCAAAATGCATCAGCAAGTTGTTATGAAAGATGTTTTAGACCAAGATGAAATTTCTACAATAAAAAGGTTTGTACTTTTTATATTTAAAATGACTTTTCTAGTTGAAATTATAGGTGCTTTATTCCTATTTTTCTCATGGAACGGCCGATTTGAAAATAAATTGATTACGGCTTATCATGCATTGTTTCATTCGGTCTCCGCATTTTGTAATGCCGGATTTTCTACTTTTTCCGACAGCCTTATACAATTTTCAGATAGTTTCTCTACTAATTTTATAATTTCTATGATTATCATTTTTGGAGGATTAGGGTTTATTGTTATAAATGATGTTTTTCAAAAAATTAAAAATCATGTTTTACATCAAACAAAAAAAATAATTCAACTAAAAGTACAGACAAAATTAGTTCTTGGAATGAGTATTTTTCTTATTCTGTTAGGCGGGATATTTATTTATTTCGTAGAAAATAACCAAGCTTTTGAATCTTTATCGTTAAAAAGTAAAATTTTTGTATCGTTATTTCAATCAGTTGCGACCCGAACCGCTGGGTTTAATAGTTTTGATATTCCTGTACTTTCATCAGCTACTTTACTGTTTATGATAGTTCTGATGTTTATTGGGGGGTCTCCAGGTTCAACGGCTGGAGGAGTAAAGACTACCACTATAGCAGTATTATGGGCAACAATAAAGAGCGGATTTAAACAAAACGAAAACGTTGAATTGCATAAACGTACTATACCTAATGAAATTATTAAAAAAGCGATAACTATTTTAGCCTCATCATTAATGATAATTCTTATTTTTGCGATATCTTTAGCATGTCTGGAGAAATTTAAATTTGTGGATATTTTATTTGAAACTGTAAGTGCTTTTGCTACAGTTGGTTTATCTACAGGAATTACTCCGCACTTATCAATAAGTGGAAAAGTTTTGTTAAGTATACTTATGTTTATAGGTAGACTGGGGCCGCTTACTATCGGTTATGCTTTTGCAAATCGTACAATACCAGCACGTTATAAATATGCTGAAGAACGTATTATGATAGGATAAATCTATAAAAGGAGGAATATCTATGCGTCATGTAGCAGTAATAGGGTTAGGTAACTTTGGAAATTCGGTAGCCAAGAGTCTTGCAGAAAAAGGTGCTTATGTAACCGCGATTGATTTGAATAAAGATTTAGTAGAAGAAATAAAAAATTCAGTTTCATTGGCTGTTTCTTTAAATACAACGGATTCTAAAGCGTTGAAATCCATTAACATCCAAGATGTCGATGTCGCACTTGTTTGTATTGGTAATGATGTGGAAGCTAATATTTTAACAGTATTTTTATTAAAGAAATTAGGAGTAAAAAAAATATGGGCTAGAGCTATAGATCCTTTACAACAAGATATTCTTAAAATGATGGAGATAGCTGGAATAATAAATCTTGAAGAAGAGATGGGTAAAATTGTAGCAAGCAGCCTTGTTTCAACAAGTTTAATTAAAAACATACCTCTTTCTCCCGGACATAGTATCGCTGAAGTAAAAATTCCTTTAGCTTTTATTGGGAAAACAATAAAATATATTAAACCACGAGAAAACTATAATGTTAATATTGTTGCAATTAAGAAAAACGTACCGGCGATAAACTCTGTTGGAGAAAGAACATTTAAAGAATTCATTGAGGATGTACCATTACCTGATACTATATTTGAAGAAAATGATATATTACTTATAGTTGGGGCAGATGAGAATATTGAAAAAATTTCCCAAAAATAAGGGGGACTAGTGAAAAATAATTTAATTAAAATTGCATTTCTGCTTTTCTTTTTATGTTTTGTTTTGATGTTCATGTATTTAATAGTTCTTGTTGATACTTTTGGTAATTTTTTTATTTTTGTAGGTTTATTTGTTGTAGGTGGCTTATGTGCTTTATATTTGGGAAGAAGGATAGAAGGTTTTCATAAAAAGCTTGTTAGATTATTTAGATCACTTATAACAGGTAATTATGAAATAGGATTAAAAAATAGTCGTATTTTTAATGATGAGATAGAAACTATGAATAAGCTGATAGAAAATTTTTTACAGCAATTAAGATTATACGATAAATTGCGAATTGATCGAATAGCTTTAACAGCACGTACCATGGCTTTAATGTATAATACTGTTGGTGAAGGTATAGTTATTGTAAACATAGAAAAAAATATATTTAAATGTAATACTGCTGTACAAAAGTTTTTTAATATTAATCAAGAAACATTTACTTTTGCTGCCATAAAAAGCTGTAAAGAAAATGACGATCTTATGCGTTTAGTTAAGAAAGCTGTAGAAACAGAAAAAATCCCTCAGGAAGGTAAAGTTTTATTTCAAATGCCTGTTCAAAATGCGATGAGAGTTGTTAATGTTAAAATAATTCCTATTAAAGATAAAGAAGAAATAGTTAAATCAGCCCTTATTTTTGTAGCAGAAATTAAAAATAGTTTTACTATAGAAAGAGGGAGTAAATCGAGAGAATAGAGGATGGATATTAAACTATTTAAAATATTTGTCTGGATTTGCTAAATATCAGATAATTTTTCGACATTTTATCTGCATTCAACGGATTCCCTGCCGGTAGTCAGGATTCGTCTAGAGGTTTTTCTTTAAAAAATCTAAGACTTATTTAATTTAATTGACAAGTTAAAGGGACAAATAGTATTTAAACACAATAATTAAAGGATGGGGGGGTTATGGAAAATAAAAAAATTCTATTTTTTGATACTAAACCTTATGATAAAAGGTTTTTCGATCAAGCTAATAAATTATTTGGTTTTAAAATAGAATATTTCAACGAACATCTTAACAATAATACTGCGATGTTTTCAAAGGGCTATGACGTGGTTTGCGCGTTTGTTAATGATGACCTAAATAAACAAGTGCTTGAACAACTTATGAAAAATAAGGTGGCGTTAATCGCGATGCGTTGTGCGGGATACAATAATGTCGATATTAAATTTTCTTATGGAAAGATACATGTTGTTAGGGTTCCAGGGTATTCACCCCATGCGGTTGCCGAACACGCGGTAGCCTTGATATTAAGTTTAAACCGTAAAACTCATAAAGCATATTACCGGATACGAGATGGTAATTTTTCTATTAATGGGTTGATTGGTTTTGACCTCTATGGAAAGACCGCGGGTGTTATTGGTGTAGGGAAAATAGGCCGATGTCTCATTGATATTCTTAAAGGTTTCGGAATGCGTGTCTTGGTTTACGATATAGCTACTGATGATAAATTTGCTCAAGAAAAAGATATTAAATATGTTAGTTTAGAGGAGTTATATTCTCAGTCAGATGTGATTTCTCTTCACAGCCCTTTAACCCGGGAAACGCATCATATGATTAATGCCAAAAGTATCTCATTAATGAAAGATGGGGTAATGCTTATTAATACCGGAAGAGGCGGACTGGTAAATACTCAGGACTTAATACAAGGTTTAAAAAATAATAAAATAGGCTGCGCCGGATTAGATGTTTATGAGGAAGAATCCGAGTATTTTTTTGAAGATTTTTCAAACGAAGTCATCAATGATGATGTTCTTGCTCGACTATTAGTTTTTCCTAATGTGTTAGTAACATCTCATCAGGCTTTTTTTACCAAAGAAGCTTTAGCTTCCATAGCACACACGACACTTTTGAATATTACAAACTATTTTAAAAACGAATACCTGGAAAATGAAATTTGTTATAAATGTGAAAAAGAATGCCTTAAAAAACAAAAAAAACGATGTTTTTAGCTAAAGTCGGGGAAGTAATTTTATTTTGTAAGGTGTAAAAAAAGATTTTGGTAATATAGCCATACACCTAAATATCAGGTTATCCACTTAGATTTAGTTTTTAGTAAAAGTGGTTTGGGGTTGCAAACGGATGCAACCCCAATTTATTTGCGACGTTTCTATATATAAATATGGGATTATAGTTGATAAGGAGTGTAAATGGTTTACAATAAATTCCGTAAAATTTAGGTATAAATCATAATAAAAATTAAATTATCATATGGCGTGGAATGTTAGGTGGAGATAGAGCTGAACCTATAGGAAAGGAAGATGTAAGGGGTCGGTAAATCCAGGATATGAAGGGAATTGTGTATTCTAAAATGTGGGAAATTTTTATCAACGAGGTATTTCATGCGATACCATAAGTTATCTAAAGTGTGAAAAGAAAAGGATAGGAGGGTAAACTTTTGAATAAAAAAATTCTTGAAAACCATAATAAATATCTTGAAAGGAAAAAACTTTTTAAAAGTTTTGGTTATGATTTTGAAAAAGAGAGAGATTTTATATTAGAGAAAGCTTTGCCTATAAAAGGTTCAATACTTGAAGTCGGTACAGGGAAAGGGCATTTTTCAATAGCGTTGGCTCAAAAGGGCTATCGGTTTATAAGTGTTGATATTTCAGAAGAAGAACAAAAATATGCCAAACTGAATATTGGATATTATGGATTGCAAGATCAAATAGACTTTAGGATTGATGATGCAGGACAGTTAAGTTTCAAAAATAATAGTTTTGATAACATCTTTGCAATTAATATAGCACATCATCTTTCAATGCCTTACAAAGTTATTGATGAATTTGTAAGGGTCGTTAAAAGTAATGGTAAGATAATAGTAAGTGATTTTAACAAAGAAGGATTAGATCTTGTTGGCAGGATTCATAAGCTGGAAGGACGAGAACATCCTGTTGGAAAAGTTGCTATAGCTGATATAGAAGATTATTTTTCAGAGAAAAAGTTTAAGACGGAAAAGCGTAAAACTGTTTTTCAAGAAACTATAATAACGTACTTGTAACAATAAAATCGAAAAAAATACGATAATTTCCATTTTTAGCGGAAAATGAAGAATTGGAAGGATAACTATAACTACTGGTTTAGTTTTGTTTTTTGGTTATGGAGTCTAACTTTTATATTGTAATGTAGAGGAATATGTTTAGGTAAAACAAAAAATTAACATAATGTTGTGTCTGTCAATTTTGAGTACTTAAAAAATCGGAAATGTATCGATGAGAATAAAGTAAACGAATGGTGAAAAGATAATAAAGTTCACAAAAAAGTCACATAACTGTAACGTGAAATTCATTTATATTTTTTAAAGTATAAATACGGAAAGGTAATGTTTTTTAATAGACAGGTATAATTAGTTATGGAGATATAAGAATGGCTAGAAAGAAAATCCTTGTAGTTGAGGATGATAAAAATATTTCGAAGCTTGTTAAGTACAATTTAGAAAAGGCGGGTTTTGATTGTGTTGCAACTCTAACTGGTGAAGCTGCCTTGGAAGTTTTAGACCGTGAATCATTTGATTTAATCATCCTTGATATTATGCTTCCTGAAATGGATGGTTTTGAAATGTGTCGGCATATAAAGCAAGAAACTAAGTTATCGAGTATCCCCATTATAATGCTTACAGCTAAAGGTGAGGAAGTAGATAAGGTTGTTGGCTTTGAGCTAGGGGCAGATGACTATGTTGTAAAACCTTTTAGTCCTAGAGAACTTATTCTTCGAGTAAAAGTTATATTGAAGCGTGGCAAACTGAACACGAAAGACAAAGAAGTCTTAAGTGTTGGTAAAATAATAGTGGATATCCCTCGCTATAAAGTGATTGTTGATAAAAAAGAAATAACATTAACTAAGATCGAATTTAAGCTTTTAGTTACTCTTATCAAAAGAAAAGGCAGGGTTCAATCAAGAGATACCTTGCTCGAAGATGTTTGGGATATGTCTAGTGATGTTACAACACGTACCATAGATACTCATATAAAGCGTCTTAGAAAAAAAATAGGCAAAACAGGGAAGTCAATCGAAACAGTAAGAGGTATCGGTTATTGCTTCAGCGATGAGGATTAGCTTTGAGGATAAACATTCAGCATAAAATTACATTTATTTTTATTACAACCAGTGCTACTATTCTTTTGGGTGTATTTTTTTACCTGCGTGTTAATCTTAAGGAATATACATATAATCGGATAAAAATAAATGTCACTAAACAAATCAAATTATGTAAATCATATCTAACTGATATTACTCTAAAGAATAGCTCATCCTATTATTTAGATGATATAGCTGATACAATTAGCAGTGATTTAGATTTAAGAGTAACTATTATTGGTATAGATGGCACTGTTTACGGTGATTCAGAACTCAAAGCAGATGAGCTTATAAATATTGAGAATCATATTTACAGACCTGAAGTTCAACAGGCCCTTCTGTCGGGCATTGGTGAAAGCAGGCGATTCAGCACTACTATTAAAAAAGATTTTATTTATATTGCTTCAATATTTAGAAATAATGACACCAGGGGGATTATTCGTTTATCCATTCCTCTTTTAGAAGTAGAGCTGATTTCTAATAGGTTAAAAAAACTTCTTCTTATTTCTTTTTTAGTGGCATTCGCAATAACCATCTTAATTAGTTTTTTATCTTCAATTTTTATTTCAAAGCCAATACGGGAAATATCATTAATATCTAAAGAAATAGCACAGGGCAATTTTTCGAAAAAAATTTTCATTACTTCTGATGATGAAATAGGTGATTTAGCTAAGTCATTTAATTTTATGTCAGAGCAAATTAGGTTGCGAGTACAAAAGATTACAGCAAACAAATCAAGATTAGAAGCTGTGCTTTTGAGTATGTTTGAGGGTGTTATGGTTATTGATTTTAAAGGGGTAGTTTTATTAATGAATCAACCTTTGAAAAATTTTTTGTGTGTCAAAGAAGAGTTCGAGGGTAAAAGGCCTCTTGAGGTGATACGTAATATTGAAATTCAAGAGATTGCTGATAAAGTTTTAAAATTAAAGAAAGGTGTTAAATCTTGTGAAATATCTATTCTGGTTCCCGAAGAAAAAATTTTATTAGTGAATGCTGCTCCCATTCTTCGAGAGGGTAAATCTGAAGGGGCGGTCTTGGTATTTCATGATATAACTAATTTGAGGCGGCTGGAAAATATTCGCCAAGATTTCGTCGCGAATGTTTCTCATGAATTGAGGACACCTGTGTCTAGTATTAAAGGTTATGCTGAAACCTTATTAGACGGAGCGTTAGGTGATAAAGAAAATGCTAAAGAATTTTTAAAAATAATTCATTCTGATTCTGACCGACTGGCGAAATTGATTAATGACCTTTTAGATTTATCAAGAATAGAATCAGATAAGCTTAATTTAGCTTTAAAGCCGTGTGTTCTCGATCTGGTTGTTCGGCGTGTTGTTTCCGGATTGGAAATTCAGGCAAAAGCTAAATTACTTACTATTAATATAAATATTCCAAAAAATATATCGCGTATTAAGGCTGATGAAAATAGAATCGCGCAAGTTTTATTAAATCTTATAGATAACGCGGTTAAATATACTAACGATCAAGGAAAAATTTTAATATCGGCGACGGATCAAGGTGAATTTATACTAGTAGATGTTTCTGATACAGGTATTGGTATTCCGGAAAAAGACATTTCCCGGCTTTTCGAACGCTTTTATCGCGTTGACAAAGCCCGTTCCCGTGAGTTAGGCGGAACTGGTCTTGGTCTTTCTATTGTCAAACACATCGTTTCAGTTCATCACGGAAAAGTTAGTGTCCAGAGCGTATTAGGTCAAGGTTCCACTTTTAGTTTTACCATCCCTAAGGCTTAAAAAGCCTCTTTTTTAAAGACTTCTCTATTTTATAATTCACTAAGAATTCACTTTCTTGTAATTTTTTCTTCACATTAGAATTATATACTTTTAATGTGAAATGAAAAAAAATATTAAAAATTCAAATATGAAAGAATACTTGTTTATTTGTGATTTCGATAAGACTCTAAGTTTTAACGATTCAGGAGTTTTTTTGAGTGAAAAAATTGGAATTAGCGAGGAAGAGTTTGAAAGAAAACTTGCTGAAGTGAGAAAACGAAACATCACTCCCCTGGGTGGAGAATTAGCTTACCTTATTACTAATGACTCAGATTATACAGGTAAGGTTAAAAAACAGCTTTTTAAAAAAGTTGGAATACAGGTTAAGTTAAAAAAGAATGTTTCTAAATTAATGAAAACTCTGAATAGGGAAATAGGTGTTCTTGATGGAAGAGAAGCGTTTAATTTAGTAAACCTGGTAAATCCTGATTTGATAATTTTAGACCTTATGCTGCCTGTGCTTCATGGGTATGAGGTTCTAAGGCGTATAAAGAAAAATATGAGGATGTCTCATATTCTGTTAGTTATCTTAAGCGCTAAGACTTTGAAAATGAATATAGATAAAGGTATGCGGTTAGATGCCGATGATTATGCTATTAAGCTTTTTAGTGTAGCTGAACTTGTAATTAAGGTAAAAGATTCGCTTAAAAATAAAATGAATGTTCACAAAGAATTTACGTGTCTGTAATCTTTTTTACACAGATACATTGTAGATTATACTTGAAGAAAAGAAAATGAAAATTGTTTTATTTTTGATAGTTTAATTTGTTTAACGGTGATGGGATTTTTTTCGTATGGCATGCGCGAAAAGACTTTGGTTGAAGTTTTAGATATATTGATGAATAAGAAAAAATATGTGACGAAAAGGAGGTGAAAAAAAATAACATGAACAATGTAAAAATGATGTCAAGTCTGCAGAAGGATTTCGTAGCAAGTTTTTTGCGTTCTCAACTTGTAAGTTTACGAGGCGTATTGGAAACAATTGAAAATTCGGGCAGGATTGAAGGTTCTTACGTGAAAGAATTTTTGAATCGAGTAGAAAAAGAATTGCGTCAGGCTAGAAAACTTTATTTGAATAATTAAAGGAGGAGTCGAAATGAGGAAGATTTTTTTTGTTTTGTTTTTTGGAATATTGTCAGCTTTTTTAAATTCATCGCTGCTTTTCGCCGGTGAAATCGATATTCTTGTAGATAAGTTGGTAGATAAGGGGATTCTTTCTTCAGGTGAAGCACAGGTCATCTTGACAGAAACAAAAGAAGAAATAAGAAAGGATTTAGCGAAAGGGACGCTGGAAGGCTTGCCAAAATGGGTGCAGAACACTAAACTCAATGGTGATTTTAGGCTGCGCTATCAATGGGAAGACAAGCTCGGCTCTGAAGAAAGGCATCGAAGCCGTTATCGTTTCAGATTAGGGTTGGAATCAAAAGTAAATGATACGATGAAAGTGGCTGCGGGGCTTGCCACAGGTGGTGATGATGCCCGTTCAACTAATCAGACTATGGATGATGGTTTTTCTACTGAGGATATTAAATTAGATTATGCTTACGCTCAATTTGTAGCGGCGCCCGGGGTAACTTTTAAAGCCGGTAAGATAAAAGGTATAAAGAAATTAATATTTCGTCCGTCTGATCTCCTCTGGGATTCTGATATAAATCCTGAAGGTGTATCTATCTTACTGAGTAAAAGGGAAAATAATACTGATTGGTTTATGAACACGGGAGTTTGGATACTGGATGAATCAAGTAGTGATACTTCAGATTCGTTTATGTGGGTGGTTCAACCGGGGATGAAATATAGTTTCAATAAGAGTACTTGTTTGAAAATAGCAGTTGCCGGTTATTTTTTTGAAAACATCAAAGGAACTAGTTTGAATAATGGAGGCTCAAAGAGTAGCGGATATTACAATACATTGGAAAGGGGCGGACTAAAATACGATTATAACTCCGTAGCACCGAGTTTTGAGTTTGGAATCAAAAAACCTTTAGGAGGTTTAGTTCCTTACTTGGCTATTTTTGGTGATTATGTTTATAACATGGATCCATCAGAAAAAAATAAGGGGTATTTAGGTGGTATTAAGTTTGGAGCGAAAAAAGTTAAGGATTGGAGGCAATGGCAAGCTAAGTATATGTATAGACATTTAGAAAAAGATGCTTGGATAGATATATTCCCGGATTCAGACGCGTATAGTGGGTATACTGACACAAAAGGTCATGAAGTTGCGTTTACCTATGGTCTGGGAAAAAATGCTACTCTCGGTTTTGATTATTATTATATGACGAGAATTACCGGCGATAGTAATAGAAAACATGTTGTGCAGGTTGATTGGCAAGTCAAATTTTAAAGGTTACGATTTTACTTAATCTTAACTAAATTGTAACACGATTGTCACAATGGAATATTAAAATAATTATGAAATTGAGGAGGTATCATAAGATGAAAAAAATAATTTCAATATGTGCATTGTTTATTTTCGGAGCAATACAATCTGTTTATGCGGAAGATAACTCGCTTGTTATTCAGGGTTCAACCACGGTTTTACCTATAGCGCAGAAGTGTGCTGAGATGTTTTCACAAAAACATCCAGGAGTGGATATTAGTGTTCGAGGTGGAGGTTCCGGAACAGGTATAGCCGCTTTAATTGACGGAATATGCGATATTGCTGATTCTTCACGGCCGATAAAGGATAAAGAACTTAACAAAGCAATAGATAGAAGAATCGATCCAATAGCTCATGTAGTTGCCATGGATGGGATTGCAGTGATTGTCCATCCGTCTAATCAGGTTAATGGACTTTCTCTTAGCCAAATCGAAGATATTTATACCGGCAAAATATCGAATTGGAGTCAATTCGGCGGCGATAATCAGAAGATAATAGTAATTTCCAGAGATGTTGCTTCAGGAACATACGAATGTTTCAGTAAAATAGCGTTAAAAAAACAACGGGTACGTCCGGATGCCTTACTTCAAGCTTCGAATATGGCTGTGACATCAACAGTTACTAGAACAAAAGGATCTATCGGTTATGTAGGTTTAGGATATTTATGCTCGGAGGTTAAGGCTTTAGTTGTCCAAGGTATTGAACCTTCAGTTGAAACTGTGTTAAAAAATACATACCCTATTTCCCGGCCGTTATTTATGTATACTGATGGCAAACCAAAGGGATTAGTTAAGGATTTTATCAGATTTGTCTTAAGCATGGAGGGACAGAAAATAATTAAGAAGCAGGGGTTCGTTTCTTTAGACTAATTTTTATTGAAAGGCTTATAAAGAATTTGATTACACAGATTGGATTTAGATTGTGCTAATTTATTGATATTGAATAGTAAAATTTTAATTTTTATTAATTTAAGTATTAAGCTAAAAGCAGTGAAAAATAATTTATGAAAAGAAGACAAAAAGAAAATTTAATCCAAGGATTTTTTTGCGGACTTTCTTTATGTTCTATTCTTTTTCTTTTAGGAATAGTAATAGTATTGTTTAAAGAAGGATTGCCTATCTTTAACGTGATATCTTTCGGAAAACTTTTCTTTGGTAAATTTTGGTATCCTACTTATGAGCCTGCAGATTTTGGAATGCTGCCTTTAATTTTAGGTTCTCTTATGGTCACCGTAGGGGCATTGATTATTTCTGTTCCGTTAGGAGTAGCTTCAGCTATTTATATTTCAGAAGTTGCTCATCCTAAAGGAAAAGAATTTGTAAAATTGCTAATAGAGCTTCTTGCTGGGGTTCCTTCTGTCGTTTATGGTTTTTTTGGAATGGTTTTTTTGGCGCCTTTAGTTCAGAATTTTTTTGGTTTACCTGTAGGACTGAATGCTTTTACTGCCGCGATCCTGTTAGGCGTTATGGCCATTCCCACGATTACCAGTGTTTCAGAGGACGCAATTTCGGCAGTTCCGGAAAGTTTTAAGGAGGCTTCTTACGCTTTGGGTGCGAATAGATGGGAGACTACAGTTAAAATAACTCTGCCCGCTGCTATGGGAGGAATAAGTACTGGCATTATTTTAGGTATGGGTAGAGCAGTGGGTGAGACAATGACTGTGCTGATGGTTGCCGGGGGAGCAGCTGTTATTCCGCATTCTTTTTTTGAGCCTGTGCGTACGATGACAGCTACTATTGCAGCGGAAATGGGAGAAACGGTTGTAGGAGGAGAACATTTCCATGCTTTGTTTGCTATTGCCATAGTCCTTTTTCTGATGACTTTAACCTTTAATATTATTGCGGATTTTCTATCTCAAAGATTCAGGAGAAGATTACGTTGAGACTGAGAAAGATTAAAGAATTTATAGGTTTTGGGATTGTAAGATTAGCCACAATAATCATTCTGTTAGCACTTTTTGCCATCCTTTATTTTATTGTTATTAGGGGTATAAAAGTAGTTAACTGGCAATTCTTATCTCAAATGCCGCATTCAGGAATGACTGCCGGGGGGATTTTACCCGCAATTTTAGGCACATTTTATCTGACTATGTGCGCGATTTGTTTTGCTTTTCCTTTGGGAGTGGCTGCGGCAATATATTTAACCGAGTATGCAAAACAAGGGAAACTGATAAGAATAATTCGTATTGGTGTAAGCAATCTTGCCGGGGTTCCTTCGGTTGTATTTGGGCTTTTTGGATTAGCGGTTTTTGTTAAATTCTTTGGTTTTGGTATATCTATTCTTTCAGGCGGTCTTACCTTGGGAATATTAATTCTGCCAACAATCATTCGTTCTTCTGAGGAAGCGTTATTGTTAGTTCCTCATTCATTTCGCTGGGCTTCTTTGGCTTTGGGAGCGTCTAAATGGCAGACTATTTTTAAGGTAGTGCTTCCTAATGCTGTTTCGGGGATGTTAACCGGTTCAATACTGGGTATTGGCAGGGCTGCTGGTGAAACCGCACCTATACTTTTTACAGCCGCCGCTTTTTATACTACAAAACTTCCCTGTTCAATCTTTAATGAGGTGCAGGCGCTACCATATCATATATATGCTCTTATGACAGAAGGAGTGCATCCTAAGGCTCAAGTGCCTATAGCGTATGGCACAGCATTAGTCTTGATTTTTTTGGTTTTAGGTATAAATTGTATTGCTATTATTATGCGTAATCGATTCAGGAGGAGGCAAAAATGGTAAAAATGGCTATAAATATGGATTATGCAGAAAGGAGGAATAGAGACCTTACTTTTCTGAAAAGGTTTAAAATGAGTACTACAAATTTAAATATTTGGTATGGGGCAGTGCATGCGGTAAAGAATATAAATCTCAGTATTGAGAAAAACAAGGTCATTGCTATTATAGGGCCTTCAGGCTGTGGAAAATCGACTTTTTTACGCAGTTTGAACCGTATGAATGATGTTATTTTGAAATCGAGAATAGAAGGAAAAATTTTACTAGATGAAAAGAATATTTATGATACAGATGTCGATGTTGTAGAAATAAGAAGAAAAATCGGTATGGTTTTTCAAAAATCCAATCCATTTCCTAAGTCGATATTTGAGAATGTCGCTTACGGGTTAAGGGTGAACGGAATAAAAGATAAAAATTATCTCGAGCAGAAGATTGAAAGAAGCCTAAAAGATGCCGCACTTTGGAAAGAAGTTGAAGATAGGTTGGATAGTTTAGCACTGGATTTATCCGGAGGCCAACAGCAGCGTTTATGTATTGCCCGGGCCTTGGCAGTTGAGCCGGAGGTAGTCCTTTTTGATGAACCCTGTTCTGCTTTAGACCCGACGGCTACCGCAAAGATTGAAGAGCTTATTCAAGAATTAAAGAAAAAATATACCATAGTTATTGTTACTCATAATATGCAGCAAGCAGCGCGTATTTCAGATTTTACAGCTTTTTTTATGTTGGGGGAGTTAATAGAATTTGATAAAACCGATAAAATATTTACCGCTCCTTCTAAAAAAACTACTGAGGATTATATTACCGGAAGATTTGGATAATTTTAATAAAAGGAGGTGAATAATGGAGAGACATTTTGATGAAGAACTGAAAGAATTAAAAAAGGCGCTTTTAAAAATGGCAACATTATCTGAAGCTGCGATTTATAAGTCTATAGAATCCTTGAAAAATCAAGATAAAAAGTTAGCTAAAGATATAATTAATGAAGACCGTAATATTGATGAGTTGGAGCTTGAAATTGAGGAAAAATCAATTAACCTTTTAGCGTTGCGTCAACCTATGGCTAGAGATCTTAGGTTTATTACAACGGGAATGAAGATAAATGCTGAATTGGAGCGAATAGCGGATCTTGCTGTAAATATTGCCCAACAAGTTTTTGAATTGGCTGATAAACCGCAACTTAAACCTTTAAAGGATATTCCAAAATTGGCCGCAGTTGCTAGAAGAATGGTAAAAGACGTGATAGACTCTTTTGTTAATCGTGATGGAAATTTAGCAAAAAGGGCTATTCTTTTAGATCCTGAAGCTGATAAATTGAAAAATCTAATATGTGATGAATTAATAAATGGTTATATAATGAAAGATTGCATAACTGCTCCTCAGGCAATCTCACTTTTTTTAATTGCTCGTCATTTAGAGAGAATTTGTGATCATGCTACAAATATTGCCGAAGATGTTATTTATATGGTCCAGTCCAGAGTTGTAAAGCATCATCCCGAAAAGCTTCAAGACAAGTAATTACCTATCTAAGTTAATCTATTTTTATTTAGTTATGGTACAAACTTGATATATTTTCGAAAAATATTTTTATATCATTATTATAAAAGAGGCTATAATAACAAACGATCAATATTCATGATTTTGGGCACAAATAGCGCAAATTTCTCCTCACTCTTTACTCTGACTTGATTACTACTCCTCCTATCTTGTATCCGTTTTATCATTATTGGTATTTTATAATACTTGATGTTGTGTGAAAACTATTATTTTTTTTAAAGGCAATTTGTTTAAAAAAGAAAGGATTTCATGTTTCAAAATATATTGATTATCGGCCATTCAAACATAGGGGATGTGTGCTATGACCTGGGATTTGTTATCCAATATAGGCAAGATAAAAAAACGAAATATTAAAGAAATAAAAGAAATTTTTATTAGTAGAAATCGAGCAGTTTATCATTATTGCTCATAAACGTAAATGTATTATAAAAGATGAGAAAATTAACTACCCCGTGGCAAGAATTATCTTTCTCTGGAAGGGTTTTTAGAATTCTTTTTAATATCCGTTTTTGTAAGAAAAAAGTATAAGCTATGTAAAATAGCTTATATTCGTGGGTTTTGCGGCTTTTTTAAAAAATGAGGAAACTCCAGAATTTTAATTCTTGACAAAGAAAAAGATATGCGGTATATTTTAATTGGAAGTGGGAATTATTCCCAATAAGGAGAAAAAATGCCAAGAAGTTTCGGGAAAGGATTAGGATGGTGCCATGGAAGATTTAAAGGGTATGGGTATCGGCTTACTTTATCTCGGCAGGCGATTTTAGACGTTTTAAGTAAAACGTCAGAACATTTAAGCGCGGAAGAGATATATCATCATGCTTATAAAATCCATCCTTCAAGCGGTATGTCTACAGTTTATAGGACATTAGAGCTATTAGCTCAGTTACAGCTGGTTTATAAATTTGATTTTGGTGACGGCCGTGCAAGATATGAGTTGAATAGAGGAATTGAGGACAAAAATCACCACCATCATCATTTAATCTGCATTAATTGCCAACGAATAATTAATTATACTGATTTTATTGATGAAGAAGTAGAGTTGCTTAATAAAACGGAAAAAGGTCTTACTAAAAAATATAATTTTAGGATTATGAAACATATATTACAGTTTTACGGATTATGCGAGAGGTGTAAAGAAAAAAAGTAGTTTTTTACTTCTAAGGATAATTGTTAACATTAGTAAATAGAAGGGAGGTGATTAAAATGCCAGGTTTTGATGGAACAGGACCAAGAGGGGAGGGAGCGTCTACTGGTGGAGGCAGAGGTTATTGTGTTGGTTATCCCGCGCGGATACCTAGACGTAGATTCGTACCTGTCGGAACTCAAGAAGATATTTATTCTCGTGGGTTCGGTAGAGGTTTTGGCAGAGGACAAGGCTTAGGTCGTGGTTTTAGACGGTTTGGGGCAGTGCAACCTTATCCTTATGCTTATGGGTCTCCATATGGAAATGCTTATGGCAGTCCGGCTATTTCTGCTGAAGATGAAGCTAGAGTTTTAAAAGAAGAATCTCGTGCCATGCAGGATGAAATAGCCGCAATCAATCAGCGTATCAAAGAATTAGAATCTAACGCGGCATCAGAAGGGAATGAATAGTAATTAGTCATTGGTGGGAGTAAAGCAGCATCTTTATTCCCACCGGTTTTGATAAATTTTGTAAGATTCTTTGCGGTTGAATATCTGAATTCTTTTTAAGGTATTTTTCAAGAGTATTTTAGGATCAAGTCGGCTAAGTCCTTGAGATTTTAGATAGCAAGGATAAGTCTTATTAAGGAGGTATATTTTGAAAATAGCAATTTCAACAGATGGTGAATTAGTTTCAGCTCATTTTGGCAGGTGTCCTTCGTTTACTATTGTAGAGTTTGAAGGTGATAAAATAATAAGTAACAATACGATTGATAATCCAGGACATCATCCAGGATTCTTACCACAGTTTTTAAAGGAAAAAGGCGTGGACACTATTATTGCCGGCGGTATGGGACAACGGGCGCAAATGTTATTTGATGAAACAGGGATTAAAACAATAATGGGAATTAGCGGTACAGTAGCTGAAGTAGTTAAACAAACAGCGGAAGGAACTCTTCAGGGTGGAGAAAGCCTTTGTCAGCCTGGGGCAGGAAAAGGATATGGTGTAGAAAAAACAGTTTGCGATAGTCCTAATGAAGATGATTGTGAGCATCAATAGGAGGTAAGTCTATGAAGATTTGTATTACGTCACAAGGAGATAGTTTAGATTCAGCGGTTGATCCGCGATTTGGCAGATGCCAATATTTTATTATGGCTGATTCTGATTCTTTAGAATTTGAGGCCGTTAAAAATCCTAATATGGATAGTATGGGAGGAGCAGGAATTCAATCGGGACAGTTTATTTCTGACAAAGGAATAAAAGTAGTTCTTACTGGTAATGTTGGTCCTAATGCTTATCAGACTTTAAATGCGGCTGGTATTAAGGTTGTCATAGGTATGTCCGGGACAGTAAAGGAAGCAATTGAAAAGTATAAAAAAGGAGAGATTAAATCAACTGATGGTCCAAGTGTAGATTCTCATTTTGGCAGTGGACAATAATTAAAAAGAAAGATAAGTTATAGTGGTTGTATTGATATATAACCTATGCGGGTAATAAAATTTGGAAATAAAAAACCAATTATTAGTGAGTGATATATGAAATGTACTTTGTTTGTATGAATAAGTGTTCAAAAAAACTTTTAAAAAATACGGAGGTGTAACATGCCTAGAGGAGATGGAACAGGTCCTGCGGGTCAAGGGGCAGGCACAGGAAGAGGATTAGGTGGTGGTCAGAGAACAAGTTCTAGCGGAAGGGATTTGGGCAGAGGTCCAGGCGGATATTGCGTATGTTTAGCCTGTGGAGCTCAAGTAGCTCATCAGCCGGGAACACCCTGTACGTCAGTAGATTGCCCTAAATGCGGAATAAAAATGGCAAGAGGATAATTTTTAAAAATACATAAATAAAAATTTATAAAAAATATTTCTAAAAGGATAAATTTTATAAAAATTTTAGTTAAGATATTTAAAAAGAAATTTTTTTTGTAGAGAATTCTTGCCTTTTTTAGAGGTAAATAAAAGCCTAACATTAATTGGAGTTGAAACATATGATTATTTCTATTGCCAGTGGAAAGGGTGGAACAGGTAAAACTACTGTTGCTACTAATTTAGCTTTATCTATAAAGAACGCGCAAATTTTAGATTGTGATGTTGAAGAGCCTAATGCCCATATTTTTATAAAACCTAAAATTCAGGAAAAGATTTTTGTTTTTATTCCCGTTCCTCAGATAGATAAAACTAAATGCAATTATTGCGGTAAATGCAAACAGGTCTGTATGTATAATGCGATCGCGATACTGAATAAAACAACCCTCGTTTTTGCTGAGCTTTGCCATGGCTGCGGATCTTGCACATATTTTTGTCCACAAAAAGCGATAAAAGAAGTTGATAAAGAAATAGGTTTTACAGAAATCGGTTATGGTTCAACCTCGTTCATCACAGATTTGCAATTTGTTCACGGAAAACTTAATATTGGCCAGGCAATGGCACCCCCGCTTATTAGGGCGGTTAAAAAACATATCAGTTCCACTAGAGTAAATATTATTGATGCTCCTCCGGGGACGTCTTGTCCTGTAATAGAATCAATTAAGGAAAGTGATTTTTGTATTCTTGTTACTGAACCCACTCCTTTTGGTCTTAACGATTTAATTTTAGCTATAGAAGTGTTAAGAAAACTCAAAATACCTTTTGGCGTGATAATTAATCGCTCTGATTTAGGGGATAATAAAACTGACGAATATTGTCAAAATCAAAATATACCAATATTAATGCGGATACCTTTTAAAAAGGAAATCGCCTCAGCTTATTCCCAAGGCGTGCCAATTGTTGAAGTCTTACCGAAATACAGAGAACATTTTAAAGAATTGTTCAGGAGGATAAGCAATGGAGAATTTAATTAAAGATTTTTTGAACCAGAAAAGTTTTGCTGTAGCCGGATCGTTTTCTAATGAAACAAAAGTAGCTTGGCGTATTTTTAAATCCTTAAAAAAAAGAGGTTATGAGGTGTATCCTGTTAATCCCAGGATTACTGAGGTCGAAGGAGTCAAGTGTTACTCGAGTGTTAAAGATATTCCTACAAGTATAGATGTTGTGAATATTGTTACTCCACCTAAGATTACGGCCAATATTATCAAGGAGTGTAAAGAAATGAGTATAAATAGAGTATGGATTCAGCCGGGCGCGGAAAACGAGGAAGTAATAAATTTTTGTAAACAAAACAGCATTAATATTATACACGGTCTATGTGTAATGATTGAAACTAATTAAGGAGGTAAGATTAATTATGGAAGATCAAACAGGTATTTTAGTAATCGGCGGCGGTCCTGCAGGAATAATCAGCGCGGTGACAGCAAAAAGATCTTATCCTGATAAAAAAATTTCATTGATGAAAAGTATAGGGAATGGCTGTATCCCTTGCGGAATTCCTTATATGTTTTCCAGTTTAAAGAATCCTGATGATAATAAATTAGGCAACGCAGCTTTAGAAAAGAATAATATTAAGGTAATTGTAGATGAAGCAATTAAAATCGATCGTGGTCAAAAACAAGTTTTGAGTAAAAGTGGCCAAAGTTATACTTATGAAAAGTTAATTATAGCTGTTGGTTCATCTCCGATGGTATTGCCTATACCTGGGATAGATAAAAAAGGAGTTTATCCTATATATAAGGATATGGATTATTTAAAGAATTCAATTGTAGAAATTAAGAAATCAAAGAATGTTTTGATTATAGGGGGAGGGTTCATTGGTGTTGAGTTTGCTGATGAGATTTCTAAGATGAATAACATAAATGTATATTTAGTGGAAATGTTGCCTAGACTTTTAGCCAATTCTTTTGATCCTGAGTTTTCTCAGCTTGTAGAAGAAAAACTTAAAAGTTGTAATGTTAAGGTCTTAACTAATACCAGAGTAGAAGAAATTAAAGGTAGTGGAAAAGTTGAAAAAGTACGTTTTTCTGATGGTAAAGAAATAGATATTGATAGTATTATTTTAGGTGTAGGAGGGATTGCTAACAGCGAACTAGCGATTGAAGCTGGATTAGATTTAGATCGAGGTAAAGGTATATGGGTAGATGAATATATGCGTACAAATGATCCCGATATTTTTGCTGTAGGTGATTGTGTTGGTAAAAGAGATTTTTATACCCGTCGAAATACCCCGGTAATGCTTGCTTCTACTGCTACAGCTGAGGCAAGAATTGCAGGGGCAAATCTTTATAAATTAAAGGTAATTAGAGAGAATAAAGGGACAATTGCTATTTATTCTACTTTTATTGATGGTTTAGTTTTAGGATCGGCGGGACTAACGGAAAATAATGCCAGTATAGAAGGTTTTGAGATAGTAACCGGTTTAGCCCAAAACGTAGATAAACATCCCGGTACTTTACCTGGTGCAAGTAATATTAAAGTTAAATTAATCTTTTCCCTTAAATCAGGAATTATATTGGGTGGTCAGGTAGTAGGAGGAATATCTTGCGGGGAGCTGATTAATTTAATCGGTGTCGCTATTCAGAAAAGAATGTCTGCTACTGAATTGGAAACATTACAAATGGCTACGCATCCTTTTTTGACTAGCGCGCCTACAACTTATCCCTTAGTAGTAGCAGCTCAAGATGCTTTAGATAAGATGTAGTGTAAAATGCAGGATTAAGGACGCAGGAAGAAAGAAGTCTAGAGGTCAGGAGAAGGGAGAGAAGTAGCGATGTAACGACGTATAGACGTAAAAAAGGAAATATATTTTGCTATCGCAAAATGAAATTAATAGAAATTAGTTCACTTCGTTTACGAAATTATAGAAAAAAGGGGGAAAAAGTGTGGTATTTTAAATGCACACAGATAAAAAATGATACACACAGATGAATTTGAGGAAAAGTTAATTGGTTAAATTGTCTCAAATAAAGAATTAATTTGCTTTGGTATGGGAGAAAATTTTAAATTTGGTATTTAGCAATTAGCATTTTAAATTGTAAAAGAGAAAAAGAATAAGAGAAAAGTTATTTGCGGTTGAGGGTTAATATTATGAAGCCCGTATCTGCTTAGGTGACGGAACGGATATAAATTCAAATTCCCCTAGGCCCCTTTTTCTAAGGAGGGAAAAGAGGGGAAAGAAGAAAATGGAAGATAAAAGGAAATATAAAAAAAATAAAAAAGCATGTCCCCCCTTTGAAAAAGGGGGTTAGGGGGATTTAAATTCAGGGTGTTAAAATAAATTTAAGATTTAAGGGGACGTTGATAAGTTCATAAGTTTGTTTATAAAAGTAACAGGCGGTAGGATGCAAGATTTAGGGGGAAGATGCAAAATACAGAAGTTATTTGTGATAATACTAGATAAAATGTGAGAGGTTAATTATGAAACAGATTGTAGTTATTAGTGGAAAAGGCGGCACAGGCAAAACAGTAATTACGGCTAGTTTTGCCGCATTAGCTAATAATACGGTAATGGCTGATTGCGATGTTGATGCGGCAGACTTACATTTATTACTTAAGCCTGAAATAAAAGAAAAACACGAATTTAAAAGTGGTAAAACAGCGGTTATTGATCAAGATAAATGTATTTTGTGTGGTAAATGTAAGATGATTTGTCGGTTTGATGCTATTTCAGTCGATAAATTTAAAATTTTTTTAGAAAAAAAATTACAGAAGAAAGAATTGGGTGAGAATATGGGCACGGACAAGGATAGGTTTGTTGTAGATTCGGTTTCTTGTGAAGGTTGTGCTTTTTGTAGTTTTGTTTGTCCTTGCGGGGCAATTGAAATGAAAGAAAATATTGCCGGCCAATGGTTTGATTCTCAAACTCGCTTTGGCCCGATGATTCACGCTAAACTAGGGATAGCTCAGGAAAATTCGGGTAAATTAGTAAGTTTGGTAAGAAAGAGAGCAAAAGAAAAGGCAGAAGAGATTAATGCGGACTGGGTAATTATTGACGGTTCACCGGGGATAGGTTGCGCGGTAATCGCTTCTTTATCAGGAGTCGATTGTGCTTTAGTTGTAACAGAGCCTAGTTTGTCGGGTTTACATGATGCAACGCGAGTTATTGATGTTGCAAGGCATTTTAAAGTACCAGTCGCGTTAGTTATAAATAAGTATGATTTGAATATTGATGTCGCCGAAAAAATAGTTCAATATTGTCAAAGCAACAATGTGCCCCTTATTGGTAAGATAGGGTTTGATAAAGATATCGTTAAAGCAATGGTACAGGGGGAGACGATCATAGAGTATTCTCAAGGAGAAATCAGTACAAAAATTAAAAGTATTTGGGATCGGCTGCAAAAGGAGGTACTGGATGGAAAAAGTTAATTGGAAGTTATCAAATAAACTTGGTTCTCATTGGATTAAAGTAAAATTTTATCAAGAAAAGCCGAAAGATACAGATGCTAAAATATTAAAAGACGTAAAATTTTGTCAGGCGATAAAACTAGCTATAATTCAACCGGTAATTTTAGATAAAACCAGTCTAAACTGTGCTGGCGCTAATTGTGCTTTTGGCTGGAATGATTCACGAGATAAATTCGTAGAAAGATGTCGTGATAAAAATAGTATGCCACTGAATACTCTTGAATCGATATTATCTCAAGCTTATTTCTTTAAAAAGCCGGTAGAGTATATCGGGTTAAATACTATGGGTAAACCCGATCTTGTTTTGTCATATGTCTCCCCTGAGCAAGCCATGGCTATAGTTAAAATATATCAGGCTAATACAGGAAAAACTCTGGATGTTTCATTAGGTGGGATGATGTCTATTTGTGGCAGTGTGGCGGTAAAAACACATTTATCTAAAGATATAACTTTTTCTTTTGGCTGTGAAGATTCCCGTAAGTCAGCAGGATTAGGAAGAGATATTATGGCAGTCGGTATTCCAGAAAGATTATTTGAGATGTTTGTGGGCAATGAACAATATTCTATAAAATGAGCAAGAGAGATTATAGATATATTTATGGTCCTGTGCCTTCGTGGCGTCTGGGGAGTTCTTTAGGGATAGACCCTCTTTCTTCTGAGGAGAAGATTTGCAGTTTTGATTGCCTTTATTGTCAACTTGGAAAAACTAAGATTTTTACCGATGAAAGAAAAACATTTGTTCCTATTGCTAAAGTGATAGAAGAACTGGATTCATTATCCTCTTTAGAGATAGATTATATAACTTTTTCCAGCAGAGGCGAACCTACATTAGCGGAAAACATCGGTAGAATGATCAAATCTATCAAAAAGAAAAGAAGAAATAAAATTGCCGTTATAACCAATTCATCTTTGTTGGATAAAAAGTATGTACGCGATGATTTAGTAGCGGCTGATTTTGTTATAGCTAAGCTTGATGCTGCTTCTCAGTCAATGTTTGAGTGTATAAATCGTCCTATGAAAAAAATAAAATTTGAGACTATTGTCAGGGCTCTAAAAACCTTTAGAAGGGAATATAAAGGCGAGTTAGCCTTACAGATTATGTTTATTGAGGAGAATAAAGCATTTGTTTCTAAAATTGCTGAGATTGCTAGGGAAATTAATCCTGATCAAGTGCAGATTAATACACCGTTACGGTCTTGCGGGGTAAAACCATTATCTGAAAGTGAACTTAACGATATAGAGAGTCATTTTGAAGGTTTAAACGTTGTTTCAGTTTATACCGCCAAAAAAAAAGAAGTTTGCCCGGTTAGTGAAGAAGATACTTTAAAGAGAAGAGGTAAAGTGTAATGAAAACTTATTTGGATTGTATACCTTGCTTTTTTAAACAAGCCTTAGAATCAGGCAGAATTGCCGGGGCGAGTAAAAGAAAACAAAAAATAATTTTGGATGAAGTTGCTCGTCAAATTCCAAAAATTTCTTTAAATGCTTCTCCTCCTCAAATAGCGCGTGTTATTAATCGTATCTTGCAAAAGATAACAAAAAATAATGATATTTACGCGCAAATAAAGAAGGACAGTAACCGATTAGCGCTAAATATTTATGATCATTTAAAAAGAAAAGTATTACATTCTTCTGATAGGTTATTGATAGCGGTTGAGTTAGCTATCGCGGGCAATATTATTGATTACGGAGCGAAAAATTCTTTAAATGTTGATGATGAATTAGCCAAAATTCTTAATGCGGAAACTAAAGCAATTAAAAAAGAGAATAAAACAATATTTGATTATGAGAAATTTAAACAAGTTTTAAAGCAGTCAAGAACTATACTTTACTTAGCGGATAACGCGGGTGAAACAGTATTTGACCGAATTTTGATTGAAGAAATAAAAAGAATCGATGAAACCAAAGAAATAATTTATGCGGTTAAAGAAAAACCGGTTATTAATGACGCTTTAATGGAAGATGCTTTTGCATGCGGCATAGAAAAAAATGCTCAAGTTATTTCAAGCGGTGTCGACTCTCCTGGAACCGTTCTTTCTTTATGTTCCAATAAATTTTTAAAAATTTACAGAAAGACAGATATGGTTATTAGTAAAGGACAGGGTAATTTTGAGGCCTTATCTCAACCTAAAAGGCCCATATTCTTTTTATTTATAGCAAAGTGTCCGGTGATAGCCAAAGATGTGGGGTGTAAACTTGGGGATGTTATTCTAAAATATCATCATATTAAAAAGTTGAAATAAATTTATTAAGATATTTTTGGTAATGGGTTTTATAAACGGATACGTTTTATTAATAAATTTTTTTTGAAATTCCTACGATTTTAATTTGACTAAGATTTAGAGTATATGTTTTTCTTAGAGTAGAAAATTTTGAAGCAATATTTACAAAAAATATATATAATGGGAAAAAAGATCGATTTTTTAGATATAATAAAATATTCTTAAAAGATACTGCGATGGAATTAAAAATTATTTTTGATAAGGATTCTGTAAATATGAAATTCTCAACAGGTTGGGGATTTTCTTGTTTGGTGGGTAAACACATTTTGTTTGATACCGGAGAAAAGGCAGAATATCTATTCAATAACCTAATAGGTATGGATATTGATACGGCAGATATAAAAACAGTAGTTATTTCTCACCATCACTGGGATCATACCAATGGGTTATGGGAATTGTTAAAGAAAAAAAGCGGGATTAAAGTATATGCTTGTCCAAATTTCAGTTCCGAATTTAAAGATAAGGTTAGAGAATTTCAAGGAAAACTTATAGAAACTGAAAAGTTTACTAAATTGAGTGATAATGTTTTTGTTACTGGTGAGATTGCTGGTAACTATAAAGACAGTTATATAGCAGAACAAGCTCTTGTGGTTGAGAATAAAGATGATATTATTGTAATAACTGGTTGTTCTCATCCAGGGATTTTACGAATTATGGAGAAAGTTAATGAAAAATTTCCAAAGAAAAGAATAAAACTTGTTTTTGGCGGATTCCATTTAATGGATAAAGATAAACGTGAGGTAAATATTATAGCGGAAAAACTTAAAAATATGGGTGTTGAAAAAGTTGGGCCTACTCATTGTACAGGATATGATGCGCAGATGATTTTTAAAGAATATTATGGAAGAAAGTTTATTTCCGTAAAAGTAGGACAGATATACAATGTATAGGGAGTTATAGAATGCTTAAGTCTATCAAACATGAATTAAAAGAGCACGCCCCTTTTACTATCTTTGGCGCCTTTACGGGGATTATTTTTATATTTTTATTTCGTGATTTATCTAAAGAAGTTTCTCTCGAACTTTTTTTTGTATTTCATCCCCTCCATGTGTTATTAAGTGCTTTGGTTACGGCATCGATCTATGAGCTTCACGCCTGTCCAAAAGGAAGTGGTAAAAAATGCAATTTACCGCTTTTACTTGTTATTGGATTTATTGGTTCTATAGGTATAGCTACATTAAGCGATTCAATCATGCCTTATGTAGGTGAAGTATTATTAGATATGCCCCATCGGCATCATCATATTGGATTTTTAGAAAAATGGTGGCTTATATCGGGAGTTGCCGTAGTTGGGATAATTATCGCCTATTTTAATCCTTCTACAAAATTTCCTCATGCTGCCCATGTTTTAATTAGTACTTGGGCATCGTTATTCCATATTCTTATGGCTAAAGGGCAAAACCTATCGGGGTTCGTATACGTTGCTATTTTTATTTTTCTCTTTTTCGCGGTGTGGTTGCCTTGTTGTATAAGTGATATTGTATTTCCACTTTTATTTATTAAAAAACGATCTAAAACGGGGGCAGAAAAATGAGCATTGAGAAAGTAGAAGTGGAAGTGACTGATTTAAATTTTGAACAGGAAGTGTTAAAGTCAGATAAACCCGTATTAGTTGATTTTTGGGCAGAATGGTGCGGACCTTGCCGAATGCTGGCTCCAGTAATTGAAGAAATTGCTCAAGAATATAAGGAAAAACTAAAAGTATGTAAAATAAATGTTGACGATGCATCTAATACCGCGTCTCAATATGGAGTGATGAGTATACCAACACTAGCCGTTTTTAAAAATGGGAAGGTAGTTAATAAAGTTGTTGGAGCGCTTTCTAAAAATGAATTAGAAACTATGATTGAACCATATATTTGAAGAAGGATATATACTAAGGGAATGTTGTATTTCTCAATAGTCCCTAAGTATGAATGTCGAACTAAATTTATGATAAAGTTGTTATAATCATCCCTGGACAATTCACGATTGCTGATGGGGAGAAATTTAAATTAGGATGAACATATTTGACTGTTATTCTAAAGAGTATGACGTTTGGTATGATAGAAATAAGTTTACTTATTTTTCGGAACTGGAAGCTTTAAAAAAAGTTTTACCAAGGTTTGGTAAAGGACTAGAAATAGGAGTTGGTACCGGCAGGTTTGCCCATCCTTTAGGAATTACTTTAGGGATTGATCCGTCAGTTGAGATGTTAAAAATTGCTTTCCAGCGTGGAGTAAATGTGCGTTGGGGATTTGGCGAAGACCTGCCTTTTTGGGATGAAACTTTTGATTATACGGTAATTATTATTAGTTTATGTTTTGTGAAAAATCCTTTAAAAGTTTTGCAAGAATGCTATAGAATTTTAAAAAAAAATAGTAAGCTAATTATTGGTATTGTTGATCGAGAAAGTTTTTTAGGCAGATTTTATCAGCAGAAGAAAAGTATATTCTACAAAAATGCAAATTTTTTCAGAGTGAAGGAATTAACCGAATTGCTTAGCGATTTAGATTTTAAACGAATCAGCTATTACCAGACACTATTTGATTTACCCGAAAAGGTTAATTCGGTCCAAAAACCGCGTAAAGGATTTGGTGATGGTGGATTTGTTGTAATCTCAGGAGAGAAGATAAGATGAATAAAATTTACGAAAAAGGTTCTTAAAAAGTAAACAATATATTTGTTATTTGTTAATTATTAACTATAAGAGGGAAGTAAAATTATGTTAGCAAAAATTTCTTTAGTTGAAGTGAAAACAGGGGAAGAAGGAATAATTATAGATATTCGTGGTGGAAGAGGAGTATATAACCGGTTAAAGTCTATGGGGATTAGGTTAGGTATAAAGATTGTTAGGGTGAATTCAAATTTTGTCAGCGGTCCTGTTGTTTTACGAGTAGGACGTGCTCAAACCGCGTTAGGCTTTGGAGTTGCTCATAAAATTATTGTAGAAGTGGAACGATGAGAAAAGTATTATTACTGGGTAATCCTAATGTAGGTAAAAGTGCGGTTTTCTCCCGCCTTACTGGAATACATGTTGTTGCCGCAAATTATCCAGGGACAACGGTAGAGTTTACTCAAGGAGTAATGAAGGTAAACAATGAAGAAGCGTCTCTGATAGATGTTCCCGGTACATATGGTTTGGAGGCAAATTGCAAGGCGGAAGAAATTGCCTTAAATATGCTTAAAGATGGGGATTTGGTTATTAATGTAGTAGATGCCACTAACTTGGAAAGAAATCTTCATTTTACTTTGCACCTTTTAGAACAAAATATACCAGTCATTGTAGCTCTTAATGTTTGGGATGACGCTAAACATAAAGGTATTACTATTGATATAAAAAAAATGGAAGAACTTTTAGGAATTCCGGTGGTTCCTACAGTAGCAGTTACAGGAGAAGGGATTAAAGAACTTGTTTCTCGAATATCAGAAGCTGTAATTCCTAAGTTAGTCATACGTACTGAAGAGCAAAAATGGACAGAGGTAGGTAAAATTATTGATAAAATTCAATCACTTAAGCATCGTCATCATACCTTTTTAGAGATACTTGGTGATGCTTCAGTTAATCATGTTACTGGTTTTCCAATAGCTGTGTTAGTAATGTTTAGCTCGTTTAAGATAATTCGCTTTATTGGTGAAGGTTTAATTGGAAATTTTTTTGAACCTTTTTTTAATAATTTATGGCAGCCGTTAATGGTTAAATTAAGCGGGATATTGACTCAGGGAAGTTTTGCTCACTCTATCATAATTGGCAAATTGATTAATGGAGAGATTGATTTCGTTCAATCCTTCGGCTTACTAACTACAGGTATTTTTGTTCCTATAGGAATGGTTTTACCCTATATTTTTGCTTTTTATTTAGTGTTGGGATTTTTGGAAGATTTTGGTTATTTGCCGCGGCTGGCAACTTTATTAGATAGTCTGTTCCATAAAATGGGGCTTCACGGCTGGGCGATTATCCCCAATCTTTTAGGATTGGGATGTAATGTCCCAGGAGTAATGGCTACAAGAATGTTAGAGAGCCGCAGAGAAAGATTAATTGCGGCAACAATTATTTCTATCGGTGTGCCTTGTCTAGCTCTTCAGGCGATGATATTCGGATTGTTGGGAAAATATGGCGGTATATATGTTGGGATTGTATATTTTAGCCTATTTATAACATGGATAATTCTTGGGTGGATACTTAATATTACTCTAAAAGGTGAGAGTCCATCGTTGATTATGGAAGTGCCGCCTTACCGGTTACCTTCCATTCAAGCAGTAAGTAAGAAACTCTGGATGAGGATAGTGGGATTTTTAAAAGAGGCCATTCCAATAGTTTTATTAGGAGTTTTAGCAATAAATATTCTTTATTCATTGAAAATCTTTAATATTATAGCTGACTTTACATCACCGGTTATTACTAATTTGCTTGGGCTGCCGAAAGAAGCGGTTTCCGCGATAGTGATTGGATTTCTTCGTAAGGATATAGCTATAGGAATGTTGGGAACCCTATCATTAAACGCGAAACAGCTTGTGGTTGCTTCAACAGTTTTGGCAATGTTTTTCCCCTGTATAGCTACTTTTGTTATTTTATTTAAGGAGCTGGGAATAAAAGATACGTTAAAAAGTGTTTTGATTATGATAATTAGCAGTTTAGTTGTTGGAAGCTTGTTAAATATGATTTTGTGAATGTTTTGGTCGGGGTTTAATATTTTATAGACTGTTTTTTAATAATATTTGAGAAATAAAAAGAGAAATATGAAATTAAAAGCAAAAAGAATTTTTACGAAAGGATCGTGGCGATTTGTTTTTCAGGGAATAATTGTTTGTATGGTCATTTTTGTAAGCTCTTGTGCTAGGATACCGATTGAGTCGGTAAGTTATCCGACAAGAAAAAGTATTATTCGTCCGTCAGCCCCTGTTTTAAGAAAAAACGTTCTTCATACCGTAGCTCCCGGCGAAACAGTATGGCGGATAGCCAAGATGTACGATGTAGGTATTAATGATATAACGAGGGCTAATAATTTAAATACTTCAAAGAAAATAAAGATGGGACAACGGCTGAATATTCCTGCTGCTGCCGGAATTAAACCGGTGATAACTTTGTATACTTCTCAAAAATGGAAATATATAATAATTCATCATAGTGCTACTGATGTCGGTAATGCCTTATGTTTTCATGGATCTCATAAGAGAAGAGGGTTTGATAACGGGTTAGGGTATCATTTTGTTATTAGTAACGGAACGAAAGGTAAACAGGCCGGTCAAATTGAAGTTTCACCACGCTGGATAAAACAGCAGAACGGCGCCCATTGTAAGGCTTCGGATATGAATTATAAAGGAATAGGGATTTGCTTGGTTGGAAATTTTAATAAAAATTGGGTTTCTCAAGAGCAAATGAACGCGTTGATTTATTTAGTTAATACTTTAAGGAAGAATTATAAGATTCCCTTAAAAAACATTATGGGACATGGTCAGGTGCCTAAGGCTCAAACAGATTGCCCGGGGAAAAATTTTCCTTGGGTTAAGTTTAAAATGGGGATAGGTAAATAAAAGAAAAGAAGCTTATACTCAATTTTTAAAAGAGTTAATTTTAAAGGGTTTATTAGATAAAATAATGTGTTGGTAAAAAACTTCATGTTTAAAGTTGATGAAAGATGATAATCAAAATATGGCATTTGCTAATGAAATGTCAGGTTATTCAAAAATTATAAGTGATATTGTCAAAGATGGACAAAATTTTGGGAGGATGAATGACCCTACGTCTTCAGCGGCAATAAAAGGTCCTTGCGGGGATGAGATGGAGTTTTATCTGGTTATTAAAAATAAAATTATAGAAGAAATAAAGTTTTATACTAAGGGCTGTATAGCAACAAGAGTCTGCGGCATAATAACGGTACAGTTGGCTTTAGGAAAATCTATAGATGAAGCATTAGGCATTTCCCCTAAAAAAGTTATGGACAATTTAACTGATTTACCCGAAGAACATAGACACTGTTCTATTTTGGCTGTAAGCACCCTTCACAGAGCAATCGCTGATTATTTGTTGAAAGATTAGCCTAATTCAAAGGATTAAAGGTTAAAGGGGACGGTTAAAGGGGACAGCGACCTTTTATTAACTTTAAAATTAAATATAAAAAGGGCGGTGCTGCCTTTAACGAGGTGTTTTTGTTCGGTGCTTTCCTATGAATAATAGTTTTTGAGGCTATTCAACCCAAAAAATGCATTTGAAAGAAACCTATATACGCAATGAATAACAAACGAAAGAGTTATGTAAAAACTGCGATGAACAAAATAGTACCGTAGCATTTTTCTAAGGTAACCTCGACTTTTCCAAATTTTCTTGTGGAAATTTTGGAGTCGACCCTCCGGGCAAATAATGCTAAATGCATTATTTGGGTTAATAATTTTAGTTTTTCGGATTATGAAAACCAATCAGCAGGAACAATCATAAGGATAGAGATAAAATATAATATGGATGATTTTGTATTAATAGATAAAGCCCGAAAAGTTTTAGGGTTGAAAGATTACGCTACTTTAGATGATATAAGAGAAGTTTATCGTGAGTTGAGTCTTAAATATCATCCTGATCGTTGCAAAGGAAAGAAGAAAAAAGAGTGTGAAGAGTTCTTTAAGGAAATTACCAACGCGTATCAGGTTGTAATATCTTATTGTGAGAGATATCTATATTCATTTAAAGAGAAGGATGTTAAACGCGGTAGTATGTCGTCTCAACAATATGAGCATTTGAAACAATTTTATGATGGTTGGTGGGGCAATTTGGACTTATGAATACGTATTTGATAAATATTATATTGAATATGATTCTTGGAAACAAAAGAAAGAGTATTCGTATTTATTTGAGCTTTCAGCTTTTATAAAAGTAATTCCCTGTAACATTAAAAGGTTAAAGGGGCCAGCGACCTTTTATTTATAACGCTAAGTATTAAAATTTCAGAAACTATTAGATAGTATAATTGGTTTAAACTTTAATATTGAAACTAATTGTCGAAAAGGGGATTGGTTTTGATGAAATATATGGTGGTGCGATATCTATACCTAAATGTACAATATTTAAAGTATTAATGACAATATATGTAATATCTATTTGGACTAAAGTTATTTATAAATTATATTTTTTTGGTATATAATGTTTTTGTGAGAGTTTCATTTGAAGTAAATTTGTTAAAAGTATAAAAAAGGATTTTATTATGTTTGATTTACCAAATAAAAGATATCGATTGCGAATAGTTGTTCCAGCCTTTCCTACTTTTAATATTTATTCAAGTATCGCCCAAAAAACCACAGCTCTCGGACCTGTTTGTATCGCCAGTATTGTAAATAAGATGAAAAATTGGGATGTTGAGGTTATTGATGAGAATAATCTTCGATTGTATGGAACAAAAAGTCCTGAGGGTGGGGCGGATCATGAGGTTTTACAACGATTAAGACCTATAGATTTTTTAGGCTTATACGGCGGCTTAACCAGCACTATACCAAGACTCTATAAAATAGCTCGTTTTTACCAGAAAAAAGGTGTTATTACCATAGCTGGAGGACAGCATTTTTTGGATGATAATATAAATGAAGCATTGAATTCTTTTATTGATTATATTGTTATTGGTGAAGGGGAAGAAACTATAGAAGAACTGATATTTGCTTTAGAAAATAAAGAGGATGTTCGTAAGGTTAAAGGTATTGCATATAAAAAAAATGGAAAAGTTATCATTACAGAAGCAAGAGAACCCATAACTGATTTTAATAAGTTTCCGTTACCAGATTTTTCTTTAGTCCGTTATGCCAAGATTAAAACCTATCCTATAGAAAGAATACGTGGCTGTGGTATGTCCTGCGAGTTCTGTACTGTAAGGGGTAAACCTAGATGCGCTACTCCCCAAAGGCTTCTTGATCAAATTAGTCTTCTTCTTGAAACCCAAAATGCCAGACATTTTTTTATTGTTGATGACCTTTTTGGACAACAACGAAAAGAGACTATCCATTTTTGCAATATTCTAAGGGATTACCAAAAAAATATTGGAAAAAGATTAGGATTTGTGGCTCAAATACGTTTGGATAAATCTAAAGATCCAGAATTGCTTTCTGTGATGAGAGAAGCCGGTATTAACATGGTTGCCATAGGTTTTGAATCTCCTATTGAAGAAGAATTAAACGCTATGGATAAACATATCAAGCCGCAAGATATGATATCAATGACAAAAATATTTCATAAATTCGGATTTTTAGTTCATGGAATGTTTATTTTTGGTTACCCAATAAAAGAGAATATAAACTTTAAAATGACAGCTAAAGAAAGGGTAAAACGTTTTAGAAGTTTTATTGGAAAAGCTAAGATTGATACGGTTCAAATTCTATTGCCGGTTCCCTTGCCGGGAACAGAATTGCGTAATCGGTTAAAAGAACAAAATAGAATTTATTCAACAACAGATGTGGGTTGGGAATATTATGATGGTAATTTCCCCCTCTTTGAGCCAGACAGTCCGTTGACCGCTGAAGATTTGCAATCTTCTACACAAAAGATCATGGGTAAGTTTTATCAGTTTAAATATATGTTTCTGTTAGGATTGCATGTATTTTCTTTTCCTTCGCTGGTTTTCTTTCTGCATAATATTAAAATGGGTTGGAAAAGGTGGCATCGACCTTGGCGAAATTCATTGATTCGCTTTGGTGGATGGATAGTTTTGAAAGGATGGACTAAAGAATATAAAAAGGGCTCATTTCAGGAAAAATTAAAAATGGCCCAAAAACATTTGAAAAAGAATAAACATAAATAGAATTAACAGTAAAGGGTATGTAATTTTCTATAAGATTAAAGGTTACTTGAAGGGTCACCTTTAATCCTTTAATAATCTAAATTCTTTTCAAAAACTTATCTTCTTGCTATAATAGTAATCGTGAGTATTGATACTAAATGTGCAGCTAATTTTCACGTCTATATCCTCGAGTGTTCTGATATAACTTATTATACGGATATACTAATGATTTAGTATTATAGGGGTCGGTATTATAGAGTATTATAGGGGGCAGACCTCGAAATGCAAAATGATTTGACTCTATAAAATTAAACTAATTATTTTTATTATTTGAATTTATGAAAGGAGGTTATCATGTCTAAGAAAAAAACATTTACCGAACAAGAAGCAAAAGTTATTGGCGAAAAACTTGGGATTAAATGGGATAAATTTGATGTTGAACAATTTCGAGATGGGATGAATGTTGAGCTTGAGCATGGAACACGGGATTTGTTAACTAACGTTACGGATAATGAGCCCTTAGTTACCGGTAAAATAGCACTTGCACATCTTAATGAGTTTCCGGATTATTATACAAGACTTGAAAAGATGGAAAAAGAAGCCGATGCATTTTGGGAAAAAGATTAATTAAAACTAATTA